>NZ_JBGIYY010000029.1:0-28828 GCF_041380235.1 Glaciecola sp. SC05 | reverse complement strand
TCGTCTATTGAAACCGTAGTTCTCATACATCACCTCACTCATTATGATGCTAAAACGTATCACTTTTGATGAGTGCTGTATAGTATAGCGTTTGATTTATAACGATCGCAAAGCCCTCTTCGTTAACGAATGATAGAAGATATGCGCGTACGAAAGCTCAATCCTAAAACCCAAATCGGCTACATTCGAGCCGTAAAAAGGCTAGCAGAATACCTAAAACGCTCACCTTAAGATGCCACGCCCGATGAGTTACACGTGTATCACGCTACAAGCATCGCGTTGCCATTGCTAACAGTCGATTGCAAGGTATGGATAAGCAGCACGTTAGCTTCACATACAAAGACTACCGACACAAAGGCAACAACATGCATAAAATGATGACACTCGATACCCACGAGTTCATCCGGCGTTTTATGTTGCATGTGTTGCCCAATGCCTTCCATCGTATTCGCCATTATGGCCTGCTTGCTAGCCCAACTAAACTCAAACACGCAAGGCGCTTGCTGAATATGGCCGAGCCTAAGACTGATGTTGAGCCAAGTGAAAAGAGTGATGAGCCAGCGCCGTTCGAATGCAGGAAGTGTCACTCGCCGCTACACATAATGGCGATAAGAGAGCCTGTTTATTTACCGCGAGCAACGCCTATGAAGACAGCTAAAGAGTAGCGCAAAGCGAATCAATACAATCGTCACTTGCGAGTGATGACGGGCAAGTATTGCCTAAGCAACGCAAAACCACCCGAAATCAAAGAATAAATAGAAATAGCAGGGAGCAATGAAACTAAAAAGATGAAAAAACACTTACCACGAATTATATGGGTGACTTTGAAGTAATAAAGCTAGATGAACACCTCTCCAAATATTTGTCCCAATTAACTAGCCGCAGCAATCTCCTCGACCTTGCGCCATACTCTTAATACATTCTCATTCAATATTTTCTTGATGTCTGCTTCGCTGTATCCACGCTCTAGTAAACCCGCCACTAAATTTGGATAGGTCGACACGTCTTTTAAGCCCTCTGGGAGAGAATCGCCCACGCCATCATAGTCTGAGCCTATGCCAATGTAGTCGATACCGACTAAGTCTCTAACGTAGTCGATATGATCAAGTACCATGTTTAAATCGGCAAAAGGATAGGGGTTTTGTTTAGCGTATTTGGTATTGAAGTCTTCAACTTCGGTGCTATCTTCACCAAAGGTATCAATCAGCGCTTGGCGCTGTTCACCAAGCTTGTCTCGCCATGTTCGGGCCATTGGGTTAACAAAGCCAGAGCCAAAGTTAATCATGATCACGCCTTCATTCTTGGCTAAGGCTTTGATCATGTCGTCGCTCATGTTGCGCTCAAACCCTGGGGTAAAGGTGCGCAGTGAAGAATGCGAGGCAATAACCGGCGCTTTGCTTATCTCAACACTTTGGTAAAAGGCGGCATCAGACACGTGTGAGATATCAATCATGATCCCCAGTCTGTTCATTTCGAGCACAAGATCTTTGCCAAAAGGACTTAAGCCTTTCCATTGACGACGTAAATCGTACGATGAATCACTAATATGGTTTGACTGTGAGTGGGCAAGGGTAATGTAGCGAATACCGCGCTCATAAAATACTTTTAAGGTATCCATACTGCCTTGAATCGGTGAGCCATTTTCCATACCCATAGGCAGTGAAATTAAACCCTTTGCAAAATTTTCTTCTACGTCGGCCACGCTGTAGGCCAGTGCAAATTTGTTGGGCGCTCTGCCCACTATGGCTTCAACTGAGTCTATAAGGTCGTGCGCCAGCGCTGTTGACGCCGGAGAGTTATCTAAGCTTGCGGGAATATAAATTGACATAAACGGCGCATCTAATCCGCCGACCACGGCTCTTGGGTAATCGAAGTCACCGCTTGCTGTAGCTACTGTCACATCTTCCCAGCCTTTTTCTACCCGATACGGCACATCGATATGACCATCTACAATAATGTTTTCTTGTGCAATGCGCTTGGCGGCGTCTTGCCTACTTTCTTGTTCAACCACTGCTTGAGTACTGTTACACGCTGTTAATATAGCAATTGATAAGGCCGCAAGCGTCAGTTTGGTGGCGTTTGAAAAGCGATTGTTTTTCATGAAAACTCCATTGTTGATTGATATTGGTAAGCTGTAATTCTAAGATTTTGCGCTTATTGGGGTCATAAGTAACTGTTATCACTCACTATACCCAATTGATGAGGTTTTGTCTCACGATCATAAGAATAAATAACCAGCAAAAGTGATCAGCATTACGCAAAGTTATTCGTAGCTTAACGGGTGACTTTAGTGCGGCTTTGTTTCATAATACGCGGGTTTTTTTTAAGCTGGTGCATAAGCAAACAGTGCCAGTAACACAACATATCGTTAGATGAACTGACGAATAAAAATATGAAGAGATGTTTAAATGGCTATAAATTATGTACCGCTTGATAAAGACAAGCACAGTGACTTAAAAGTGAATGCAGCAGTGAATTTTGCATACGCTTCGAACACGCACCTTGCAGCTGCAACTATCAGAGAATTTGCACAGCTTTCTGGCTCTATGCCGCTTGTATTTATTGAAGATCCAAACACTAAAAACGTGCATACCGTAGCTATGCTTGGTTTAGAGCAAGGCTCTAACTTATTCTTTGCTGAAGACAAATGGCAAGGGCCACACGTACCACTGAACATTCAGCGCTATCCATTTGATATTCGTCCTGACGGCGATAAGCTTGGTGTTTTTATCGATGAGAACAGTGATCAGCTAGTTGCAGAAGGCGAAGCCTTATTCACTGAAGCTGGTGAACCAACTGAGTATCTTAAAAATCGCCAGCAGTTTTTAGCGGAGTTGGCAAACAGCGAAGTGCAAAACCAGCGTTTTATTAAGCTGTTGCAAGAGCATAACTTACTCGAAGAAATTCAAGTCCGTATTAATTACCGTTCAAAGCAGTCTCGCAACGTAACCGGTATTTTGTCTATTAACGAAAAGCGTTTGCTAGATTTAGACGACGACAAAATACTAGCCTTACATAAATCAGGCTATTTGGGCGCTGCGTACGCGATGATGTTGTCATTAGGACAATTAAATCGTTTGGTCGAGCTTTCTAATAAAACAGACAACCCTATCCAAAATTTACAGATTTCTCCGGTAAATCAAGAGTCGGCAGAAGCACCCACTCCTGCCTAACAATCTGTTTTAACAGTAAAAGCTGCTCAGGTCTTCCTAGAGCAGCTTTTTTTTGTCTATTTAAACTGCTGTATGGGCGTACAGGCCTTGTTTTTATTGGTTTTCGAAAAGGTGCATTTAATTGGTTTATTAGCTTGACAGGTGGGGGTAATCGTACATAAACTGTCAAAAAGTGGGTAAAAGTGGCGTAAAAGGGTTTTTATCAGGTGTAACCAGCTAATAAAAAAAACAATAAGCTACTAACAAGAAATAAAGGCTAGGGGATATGTTCCGCGGCGCTAACGCAATCAATCTTGACAGTAAAGGACGATTAACGATACCAACGAAGTATCGAGAGTCTTTGATGGATGATTGCCAGGGACAACTGGTCTGCACCATTGATATTTCTCAAAAGTGTTTGCTACTTTACCCACTTCCCGAATGGGAAGAAATCGAATTAAAACTCCGCAAACTTTCATCTACTAACCCTCACGAACGTCGCTTGTTGCGTCTTTTGCTTGGTAATGCCAGCGAAGGCGAAATGGATAAGAGTGGTCGCATATTGCTTGCATCAACGCTTCGCCAACATGCCGGTCTCGAAAAACAAATCATGTTAGTAGGTCAACTCAATAAGTTCGAAATTTGGAGTGACCATGCATGGAACCAACAAATTTCTGAAGATATCGCTGCTGAGCAAGAAGGTGAGTTTGAACTTACCGAGCGTCTTCAGGAATTTTCTCTATGAATGTAGCCGCATCTGCACATACTTCTGTATTGCTAAACGAAAGCATCGATGGTCTTAATATTAAGCCAAACGGTATTTATATCGACGCTACCTTTGGCCGTGGTGGCCACAGTCGCGCGATACTCAATCGTTTAGGCCCAAAGGGTCGACTCATTGCCTTTGATCGCGACATTTCAGCTATAGAGGCGTCTAAGAGCTTTACTGACGACAAGCGTTTTAGCATTCATCATATCCCTTTTGCACAAATCAGTGATTTGGTTGAACAAATTGATCTTAAGTATGAGATTGACGGCGTGTTAATGGACATTGGCGTGTCATCTCCGCAGCTTGACGAAGCCCATCGAGGCTTTAGCTTTCAAAAAGATGGTCCTTTAGATATGCGCATGGACACCAGTAGCGGTCAGAGCGCCGCAGATTGGTTAAATAGCGCTTCATTAGAAGACATCACATTCGTATTAAAACGCTTTGGTGAAGAAAAGTTTGGTAAACGTATAGCACACGCCGTGCTTGAGTACCGGGTTGACAAGCCTTTAACAACGACCGCGGAGTTTGCAAAACTGATAGACGAAGCCGTGCCGGTTAAAGACAAGCATAAGCACCCCGCTACCAGAAGCTTTCAGGGCGTAAGAATTTTCATAAACGGCGAGTTAGATCAATTGGAAGAGGGTTTAGCCGGTGCGACTGATGTGCTAAAAGCAGGCGGGCGATTAGCTGTGATCAGTTTTCACTCGCTAGAGGACCGCATGGTAAAGCGGTTTATTAAAACCCAGAGCCAAGGCACGGTATACCCCAGTAAATTCCCAGTGAAGCAAAGTGAACTCGATGTTGGCAAAAGACTCAAAGCTATTGGCAGAGCGATAATGCCCAGCGCACAGGAAATTGCTGTTAATAAGCGATGTAGGAGTTCGGTGTTGAGGGTGGCAGAGAAGCTATGATAAAACCCAGCGCAAACTTCAATCTGATTATGATAATTGCGACCGATTTAGGTCGTCATTTGTTTCTAATACTCTTGTATTTAGCAGTGATAGCAAGCGCGTTAGCGGTTGTAGTGAGCACTCACAACAATCGTCAATTAATTATCGCTCAAGAGCAATTGGTTCAAGAAAAAGACGCCTTAGATATCGAATGGCGACACTTGATCATTGAGCAAACTGCACTCACTGAGCACAACCGCATCGAGCGCTTAGTGCAAGAAAAACTCAATATGCGCCGCCCGACCCAAGACGACGAGAGATTGGTAAGGGTGAGACCACAATGACCGTTTCAGCTATTATTCAAAAACCAAGACGCCGACCTAAAACGCCGAAAAATAATAAGCAGGCCAATAAGAAAGTGGCGCCTGGCTTTGTGCAATGGCGCTTTTGGGTTGTGCTGTGTTGTGTTGTATTGGTGTTTGCCTGCTTGGCATTTAGAGCGGCATATATTCAAGTGATTCAGCCCGACAGACTCATCGAACAAGGCGATAACCGCACGGTTCGCGTGCGCGATAACGCCAGCTATCGCGGGTTAATTACCGATAGACACGGTCAGCAGTTGGCAGTCTCGGTGCCGGCTCAGGCAATTTATGCAGACCCAAAAATCATCGTCGAAAATGGCGCGCTCAGCGACCGACGTCGTTGGTTAGCGCTAGCTGAAGTGCTGGAAACCGACGCAGATACTTTGATAAACCGCGTGGATAACCCCGCTCAGCGCTTTGTATATTTACAGCGCCAAGTTACACCAGCCATGGCGACCTTTGTTAAAAAGCTAAACATTCCGGGTATTTATCTGCGCGAAGAGTCCAAGCGTTACTATCCTGCTGGTGAAGTGTCGTCGCATATTATTGGTTTTACCGATGTTGATGATAAAGGGCTTGAGGGCATTGAACGTTTATATAACGATTGGCTAACCGGCACGCCCGACAAGCGCAAAATCCGTCAAAATGCGCAAGGCAATCAAATTGAGATCATTGAAGAAGAAGCCGGCAAAAAAGCCAACGACCTTATATTGACCATTGACCAGCGCATTCAAGCATTGGCATTTAGAGAAATTAAAAAAGCCACGCAGTTATTTCAAGCGACTTCGGCGTCGGTAGTTGTGGTCGATGTGCATTCTGGCGAAATCCTCGCATTGGCGAATACACCATCATATAACCCTAATAATCGCTCGACGGTAAAAAGCTTTAGAGTAAGAAATCGTGCGGTAACCGATGCTTTTGAACCTGGCTCGGCCTTAAAGCCCCTTGCAGTGTTGGCAGCCCTTGAATTTGGGTCCGTCCAAAAAGACAGCATAATTGATACTTCGCCAGGTTGGGCGCGCTTGGGCGGCAGCCGTATTCAAGACCCACGAAATTTTGGTGAGATCTCATTAACCGAAATCATCCAACGTTCATCAAATATGGGCACCTCAAAACTGGCGCTTTCAGTTAAAAAAGAATTTTTGATGGACACCTATTACAACATGGGGCTTATGGAAGATACCGGCAGTAACATGGTCGGTGAGTCTAGCGGTCTGTTTCATGAACGTTCGCGCTGGTCAAATTTTGAATTGTCTACCCTGTCGTTTGGTTACGGTATTTCTGTTACTGCAGCCCAGCTTGCTCGGATGTATGCCACTATTGGTAATGGCGGCGTGAAAATGCCTTTAAGCATTATCAAAGGCATGGAGAACCTTCAACAACCTGAGCGCGTGTTAAGCCAAGAAAATGCGTATGCGGTGCTTGAAATGATGGAAACCGTGACTCAAAAAGGCGGTTCGGGTATTAAAGCCGCCGTGCCAGGCTATCGGGTTGCAGGTAAAACCGGCACCAGTCGAAAAGCGGTAGCCGGCGGCTATGGTGAAGAATACGTAAATATTTTTGCCGGTGTGGCACCGGTTTCAAATCCGCAAATTGCGGTGGTGGTGCTAATTAACGAACCCGGTGGTGATAAGTATTATGCCGGTGATACTGCTGCGCCAACATTTTCTGCGATTGTGTCGGCAACGCTGCACATGTTAAACATTCCGCCTGATGCGGTAACTGCAATGGATGCTGAGTTAGCTTTGGAGAAACAACTTCATGCTGCTCGATAACATCCAATTTAACTGCACGCAGCTAAGCAATGGGCTCAAGGCTCTAAGCCTTGAGCACGCCGCATTAACAGCCCAGGCATTAACGGTTTCTGATATTACTTTGGACAGTCGTAATGTGACCATTGAACATGCATTTATTGCCATGAGAGGTGCCCTTGCAGACGGCCATGCCTATATCGATGATGCAATTTCTAGAGGTTGTAAGTTAGTACTGTGTGAATCAATACCGAGCGAAAACACCTTAGAACATGCGAAAGCGCAAGACTGTTCGATACTCAGCGTAACGCAGCTTAAACAGCGCTTACCGACTCTGCTATCTCAATTGTTTACTAGCCAGCACAAGACCAACATTACGGCTGTTACCGGCACAAATGGTAAAACCTCAGTAGCCTCACTGTACGCACAATTAGCTTTGTCGAGCCAAGAGCAAAGCGCCTGTTTAGGTACTCTTGGTTTAAATGTTTACACATTAGAAAACCACCAAGTGACGATGCACAACATGCCGGTTGGCGTTAACACCACTCCTGATATTGTGTCTCATTACAAGGTCTTAGCTTTGCTTCAAGCTAAAGGTATTAATAATTATTGTTTAGAAGCGTCTTCCCACGGTATTGAGCAGCAGCGTTTAGCCGGCTTGCCCATTAGCACCGCAATCTTCACAAATTTGACACAAGACCATTTAGATTATCATGGCACCTTAGCCGCTTACGCAAGTGCAAAAAGAGGCCTACTAAAGGTTAGCAGTTTAAAACAAGTCGTATTAAACGCAGACGATCCAGAATCACAGCAATGGCGCGACGATTGCGCCGCTAATGTCAGTATCGCATGGTATGGAAAGCGCTCTGAAAATATACCTGCAAACGCGGAGCATTTTTGCTTAGCCAGCAATTTGCGTTACACCCATGAAGGCATTTCCTTTTTGCTTACATCTAGCTGGGGGAATGCAGACCTTCACTCGCCGCTTTTTGGTGATTTTAATGTATCGAATTTATTAGCGGCGCTGAGTGCAAGGTTGCTGCAAGGTGAGTCGTTTAAAGCCTTAACTGAGCAAATTAAATGCGTAAAAGGCGTACTTGGCCGCATGGAGCTTTTTGTTAACGATAGTCCACATGCCAATATGATCGTTGACTATGCGCACACCCCTGACGCCCTTCAGCAGGCATTAGTCGCGGCAAGACGACATACTTCTGGCAAGCTTTACTGTGTTTTTGGCTGCGGTGGCGATCGCGATAAAACTAAGCGCCCACTGATGGGCAAGGCTGCAAGCGACTGTAGTGATGTGGTAGTGCTCACCCAAGATAATACCCGAAATGAGTCGGCCCTTGAGATAGTGAACGATATCAAAGCGGGTATCCATGGCACAGGTGATGTGCATGTTGAGTTAGACCGTAAATCAGCAGTTCGCTGGGCATGGAAAAACAGTCATAAAGGTGACCTTATTTTAGTGGCGGGAAAGGGCCACGAAGATTACCTCGAAATAAATAATCAACGCATACCCTACAATGAGCGCGCATTTGTGCAGCAACTCAGTACGGAGGCAGTAGCATGATTGAAGTTAGTTTAGATTGGATTGCCAACGCGGTCGAGGGGCAAATAAGCACCCAAAGCGTAAAAGACATGCTAGTGAATGCGGTCAGTACCGACACTCGCTCTTTACAAAGAGGTGATTTGTTTATTGCCTTGGTTGGCGATAATTTCAACGGGCATGATTACATCAGTAAAGCGATAGAGCGCGGCGCCAGCGCAGTAGTGGTGAGTCAAGTGGTTGATTGCCCACTCCCGCTTATTCGAGTGAGCGATACTACCAAAGCTCTTGGCATGTTAGCAGCTGCGGTGCGCGCGGTAGTCAATCCTAAAACTATCGGTATTACCGGCAGCAGCGGCAAAACTACGGTCAAAGAAATGGTGGCTTCGATTTTAGCGCAAAAAGGCAAAGTGCTGGCAACCAAAGGCAATTTTAATAATGAAATAGGTGTACCGCTCACGCTGTTAGAGCTCAAGCCTGAACATGAATTTGCGGTCATTGAGATGGGCGCGAATCATCAGGGTGAAATTGATTATACCACCATGTTAGTCAAGCCAGATGCCGCCACAATCGTAAACGCAGCGCCTGCTCATCTGCAGGGCTTCGGCAGTTTGTTTGGTGTGGCTCGGGCAAAAAGCGAAATTTTCAAAGGCCTCAGCCATGTTGGTGTGGCGGTATTAAATACCGACAGTCAGTTCTATGAATTTTGGCAGGGCAAGTCTAGCGGACACAAAGCGGTAACGTTTTCTCCAGATAGTGAAGCTGGCGATTTTCACGCGACTGATATGTTTAGTAATAGCGAAGGCTGTGGAGAATTTGAATTAGTATCCCCAGTGGGCAAAGTGGCCATCCGCCTAAGAGTGCCCGGTGCACATAATATTGGCAATGCTGTGTTAGCCGCGGCCTTGTCGATGCAGGTTGGCGCATCGCTTGCCGACGTCCAAAAAGGCTTGTTTGAAATGCGTGCGGTCTCGGGCCGATTAAATGTAAAAAGCGTCACTTCACAAATTCGCGTTATTGATGACTCTTACAATGCCAATGTGGCCTCAGTAAAAGCCGCGATTGACCTATTGGTAAGCTATGTCGGCCCAAAAATACTTGTATTTGGCGACATGGGTGAGCTCGGCGATCAAACCCAAATGTATCATCAGCAAATTGGCGAGTATGCCCAAGAAAAGGGGGTCGACGCACTGCTGAGTATCGGCCAGTTTAGCCATCATGCCAGCCAAGTATTAGCCCAGACGGGTAAACATTGCGAAGATATCTCTCATATTATGCGCCAGTTGAGTTTGCTAATAAATGCGTCTATATCCGCCAATAAAACACCAATTAACATTCTGGTTAAGGGCTCACGCAGCGCCAAAATGGAACGCGTGGTGCAAGCCATTCAATTGCAGTACCAAGAACAGAAAATGCAGGAGTCAGACCCATGTTAATTTGGTTAGCCGAGTGGCTCACGCAGTTTGAAAGCGCGTTCAATGTATTTTCGTATTTAACCTTGCGCGCCATATTAAGCACGCTAACGGCCCTGCTAATTGCGATTTTGATTGGCCCGGCCATGATCCGCTGGCTGCAGCGCATGCAAATTGGTCAAACCGTCAGAAACGATGGACCACAGAGCCACCTCTCAAAGTCGGGTACTCCAACGATGGGCGGCGTGCTGATTTTGGCCGCTATTTTGATCAGTTGCTTGCTGTGGGCCGATTTGTCTAATCGCTATGTATTAGTGACCTTATTTGTCGTGGCCACCTACGGTATTCTTGGTTTTGTGGATGACTATCGAAAGGTAGTCAGAAAAGACCCTAAAGGTTTGATTGCGCGCTGGAAATATTTTTGGCAATCGGTTATTGCTATTGC
This sequence comes from Glaciecola sp. SC05, assembly GCF_041380235.1. Lineage (NCBI taxonomy): Bacteria > Pseudomonadati > Pseudomonadota > Gammaproteobacteria > Alteromonadales > Alteromonadaceae > Glaciecola > Glaciecola sp. SC05. The sequence goes on along the minus strand of NZ_JBGIYY010000029.1, from coordinate 18,498 downwards.
GGTAGCCTTTTACTTATACAGCGCGGCGACTCTTCCTCAGGAGACCTCACTTATTGTCCCCTTTTTCAAAGATGTACTGCCTCAGCTGGGCGTGTTTTATATTGTGATTGCCTATTTTGCTATTGTTGGTACCAGCAACGCGGTCAACTTAACCGATGGTTTAGACGGCTTAGCCATTGTGCCGGTTATTTTAGTGGCAGGGGCCTTTGCCGTATTTGCTTGGGTAACAGGCAATGCGAATTTTTCTGATTACTTAAACATTCCGTTTATTCCCCTTACCGGCGAGCTAGTCATTGTGTGCACCGCAATTGTAGGGGCGGGCCTCGGCTTCTTATGGTTTAACACCTATCCTGCACAAGTTTTTATGGGCGATGTTGGCTCCTTATCATTGGGAGCAACACTGGGCGTAATGGCGGTGCTGGTTCGTCAAGAAATCGTGTTGATCATTATGGGCGGCATTTTTGTGGCAGAAACCTTGTCGGTAATTTTACAGGTGGGTAGTTTCAAACTGCGCGGTAAACGCATTTTTAGAATGGCGCCCATTCATCATCATTACGAGCTGAAAGGCTGGCCAGAGCCGCGCGTCATTGTGCGGTTTTGGATCATCTCATTAATTTTGGTTTTAATCGGGCTTGCTACCCTAAAATTACGGTAAACACATGCGGCATAGTAACGAAGGCACTCATCAAGCTACGCCCTATCGCAACAAGCACATTGCGATAATTGGCATGGGCGTGACTGGGCGTTCGTGTACCAAGTTTCTATTAGAAAATGGCGCAAAACTTAGCGTGTTTGATAAGAAGGTTTTCGAAAAGTCAGCTCTATGCGCACAAATGCAAGTTTCTGAAAGTAGCTTGTTTGAGCTTTGCTTGTTGGACGAGCAAACCGATTTGACGGGCTTTGATTATGTGGTGCTGAGCCCCGGTATTGACCCTCGGCATCCTGCGCTTGCATCGGTTCGCCATAGTCCAAATACGATCAGCGATTTAGATATATTTGCGCAGTTTAATCAAGTCCCTTGCATCGGTGTTACCGGCTCTAATGGCAAAAGCACCGTGGTTGATATGCTGCAGCGCACCCTCACCGCAAGCGGCAAAACCGCGTTATTAGGCGGTAATTTTGGTACTTGTGCACTCGACTTATTGGGGCGACCCGCCGACTTTATCGTGCTAGAGCTGTCGAGCTTTCAATTAGATATAAGCCGTCGTCTGCCACTTGCGGTGGCCTGTATTTTGAACATTACCGAAGACCACATTGATCGCCATGACTCTTTTGCAGGCTATGCTGCTGCAAAGCAAAAAATATTCGAGCGAGCCACGGCTGTTGTAGTCAATCGAGATGATCCACATACTTATCTTGCGAGCACTAGCGATTATGATGCAAGTGTTTCGCAAGCTCAGCCAAAGGGTAAACTAAGCAGCCATAACTTTTGGCAAGATGCGCAAGGGCTGAAGTGCCAAGAGCAACTGCTGATACCTTGGGCAAATATTCATCTGCCGCTACCGCATGTGATGCTAAATATGCAATTTGTGTTGGCGATTCATCGCTGTTTAAATCTGCCTATTGAACATGCAATAACGGAACTCCAAAGCTATACCGGATTAGCGCATCGTTTTGAGTTTGTTGCCCAAGCCGGTAACGTCCGTTTTATCAATGATTCAAAAGCCACTAATCCTGGCGCTTGTATTGCTGCACTCGAAAGTGCACATCACTTAAAATTGCGTACGATCTTAATTGCCGGTGGTGATGCTAAAGGCGCAGACTTATCTTGTTTAAGCGCACCGCTAAAACGCTATGTGGAGTGGTGTATTGTTTTTGGTAAAGATGCACAGCGGTTTTTGAACATGGGTGAGCACATTGTATTGGTCGAAAACTTGCAGCAGGCAGTAAGTTTAGCCAAACAAAAAGCAGCCTTAAAAGATGAGCCCAGCCTAGTACTGCTCTCACCTGCATGTGCCAGCCTAGATATGTTTAAAAACTACCAAGACCGGGGTGAGCAATTTAAGCAAGCCGTATTCGGGGAGGCCGCATGAGCGAAACCAGCCAGCGCCTAGCCGACCTGTTTGCCGCAAAGCACGACAATCAAACGCCTCGTGCCTATAACCTAGGGTTAGTATTAATCGCCATTGCCTTATTTTCTATTGGTTTTGTGATAGTGACTTCTGCCTCTATGCCAATTGCTGAGCGCTTATACGACAACCCCTTTCACTTTGCGATTCGCCACGCTATTTACATTGGCATCGCGGTGCTTTGCTCAATGCTTGTGTTTAATATTCCCATGCAGTTTTGGCGAGCTGCAAATCCATATTTATTATTGTTGGCAATCGCTTTGTTAGTAGCGGTATTGATTATTGGCAGAACCGTCAACGGCAGTACTCGATGGATAGTCATTGGTCCAATAACGGTGCAGGCGGCAGAGCCTGCCAAGCTGTTCTTCTTTTGCTATTTAGCGGGGTACTTGGTGCGCCGATACGAACAAGTTACCGAAAATGTTAAAGGCTTCCTTAAGCCTTTGGCCGTGTTTTTTGTGCTCGCTACGCTGCTACTATTTCAACCAGATTTAGGTACCGTGATTGTAATGTTGGCAACGACTATGGCGCTGCTGTTTTTGGCGGGCGCTAAGCTTTGGCAGTTTTTCGCGCTGGCTTTTGCCGGTTTGTCTGCGGTGGTCACACTAATTGTTTTATCAGAATACCGAATGAAGCGGATTACCGCATTCATGGACCCATGGGCTGACCCTTTTGGCTCTGGCTATCAACTTACGCAGTCGCTAATGGCCTATGGTCGGGGTTCATGGTTTGGGCAAGGTCTTGGCAATAGCGTTCAAAAGCTCGAGTTTTTACCTGAAGCCCATACCGATTTTATTGTTGCCATACTCGCTGAAGAGTTAGGTTTTGTTGGCGTGATGTGCGTGCTGACTCTAATTTTATTGATGGTGATTATTGCCCTTCAGATAGGCAGCAAAGCCCTTGCCAATGATCGGCCGTTTGACGGTTTTGTGGCCTACAGTATTGGCATTTGGTTTAGTTTTCAAACCGCCGTAAATATTGGTGCAAGCTCAGGAGTGTTGCCAACAAAAGGGTTAACTTTGCCCTTGGTTAGCTTTGGCGGCTCGTCTCTGATCATCATGAGTATTGCGGTGGCGCTGCTGGTGCGTATTGACTTTGAAATGCGGGTTGACGGTGTGCAGGCAATTTCTCGAAATAAACGTACTCCAAAACCGCCAAAACGAACAAATACGAAAACTACAATAGGCGATAACGATACAATGGAGGCAGCCAATGCCTAGCATTGTAATTATGGCCGGAGGCACCGGCGGTCATGTATTTCCGGGATTGGCGGTGGCCACGGAATTAAAACATCGCGATTGGCAGGTGCAGTGGTTTGGCACCGCCGATAAGATGGAGGCTCAAGTGGTGCCCAAGCATGGGTTTGTGATTCATTTTTTGAACATAGCAGGGCTCAGAGGCAAGGGACTTGTGGTTAAGCTAATCACGCCATTTACACTGCTAAAAGCTGTTTTTGCTGCCCGCAAACTGCTTAAAAATATTCAACCAGACGTGGTATTGGGAATGGGCGGTTACGCCAGTGGTCCAGGCGGCATTGCGGCATACACCCTCGGCATCCCTATCGTTTTGCACGAGCAAAATGCAGTATTTGGTTTAACCAATAGATATTTGGCTAAAATAGCAGCTTTGGTGCTAAGTGGTTTTGATACTTCAGTTAATCCTAAATTGAGCAAAGCACCGTCTACCGCCGTTTTTGTTGGTAATCCAATTCGCAGTGGCTTTGCAGACATTGCCCCTTTAAAGCATCAGCCAGACAGAAACTTAAGAGTCCTGATTGTGGGCGGTAGTTTAGGGGCCTTGGCTCTGAATGAAATGGTGCCCCCTGTACTGGTTGATTTGCAAAAAAATCATGTGGTCGACGTTTGGCATCAAACGGGTAAAGATAAATCAGAGCCGGTTAAAAAGGCTTATCAAACGCTGAATCAGCATGATTGTGAACTTACCATCACAGAATTTATTGATGATGTTGAACAAGCCTATGCATGGGCCGATGTGGTTATTTGCCGAGCGGGTGCGCTCACCGTTGCTGAAGTAGCAGCGGCAGGGCGGGTGGCTATATTTGTGCCATTACCCATTGCTGTAGATGATCATCAAACTTTAAACGCAGAAAATTTAGCAAAACGCGACGCCGCCATTATTTTGCAACAATCAGTGCTTGCCAAAGAGCTGCCCTTGGTGCTGGCAAAAGTATTTGCTGATCCAAGCTATCGACAAGATATAGCCAATAAGGCCAGATTACTGAGTCAAACTCATGCCACGGTGCAGGTCGCAGATTATTGCGAGTCACTTATAGGTAAACACACGATAAACAACACGGAGGTGGAAGATGAGCTTAAGTAATACTTCCATTGAAGCGGCGCAACATAAAATGCGCTCAGTTGATCATATTCACTTTGTGGGGATCGGCGGCGCCGGTATGGGCGGTATCGCTGAAGTCATGATTAACTTAGGATACAAAGTGAGCGGCTCCGATATGAGTCCAAGCGACATGACCGCACGTTTAAAGAGTTTGGGCGCCACCGTATTTTTTGGGCACCAAGCAAGCAATGCTTTTGAGGCCGATTTGCTGGTGGTATCGAGCGCGATTAAGCGTGACAACCCAGAGTTGCTTCAAGCAAGCGAGAATCGTATACCGGTGATTGGTCGCGCACAGATGTTGGCGGAGCTAATGCGTTTTCGATATGGCATTGCGATTGCCGGTACACATGGTAAAACCACTACGACTAGCCTGCTGGCAACAATTTATTCACAGGCTAAACTCGACCCAACTTACGTCATCGGTGGCTTACTCAATAGCGCTGGTACTAATGCCAAATTAGGCGCTAGTAAATATTTGATCGCTGAGGCCGACGAATCGGATGCGTCATTTTTGCATCTGCAGCCCACCGTGTCGGTTGTCACCAATATTGAAGCTGATCATCTAGAAGCCTACGAAGGCGACTTCGACAGAATGCAGCAGGCCTATGTAGAGTTTCTGCATAATTTGCCTTTTTATGGTTTGGCCGTGCTATGCGGCGACGATCCGATTATTACCCAGCTATTGCCAAAAATTGAGCGTAAGTGCGTCACTTACGGTCAAAATCGCAACAATGACTTTGTTATTTCTAATATCACGTATGGCATAAATCGCAGCGAATTTGTGGTGTCTCGTCCAAATCACGATGATCTAGCAGTGGCCTTAAACTTGACCGGTGTGCATAACGTGTTAAACGCCACGGCTGCAATTGCAGTGGCAACCGATGAAGGTATTGCAGATGCCGACATATTAACTGCATTAGCGGCATTTGGCGGCATCGGTCGACGTTTTCAGCATCTTGGTGATTTCAATATTGCAGCAAACACGAATCAAACATCGACAATTACACTGATGGACGACTATGGCCACCATCCAACCGAAGTGGCGATGACCATTGCAGCGGCCAGAAGTAACTGGCCAAACAGACGCTTAGTAATGGTTTATCAGCCGCATCGATATACCCGAACGCGGGATTTATATGAAGAGTTTGTAAGTGTGCTGTCAGACGTAGATTGTTTGCTATTACTTGATATCTACGCAGCCAGTGAGAGCCCGATTGACGGCATCGACAGCAAGTCATTGTGTGGATCGATTCGTCGTCGCGGCAAGTTAGATCCCGTTTATATAGGCAGTCCATCCCAGCTATTTAAAGTATTGCCCGATATTTTGCAGGCAGACGATGTACTGTTTATGCAGGGGGCTGGCAATATAGGCAACCTAGCACAAGAGCTTGAGAATATGCAGTGTGATGCACAAAAAATGGCGATGCGCGCTTTGGAGGATTTATGAATTTATCGCTTTCCAATGTAGAGGCTTACGGCAAAGTTGCTGTGCTATTAGGCGGTGACTCAGCAGAGCGCGAAGTCAGCTTGGCATCTGGTCATGCAGTATTGACTGCGCTGTTACAAGCAGGTGTTGATGCACACCCATTCGACCCATCATCACGCTCAATTTATGAACTGGTGTCTGAAAAATTTGATCGTGCCTTTATCATTCTGCACGGCAGAGGTGGTGAAGACGGTGTTTTGCAAGGTGCATTAGAGCAGCTCAAAATTCCCTATACGGGCTCGGGCGTATTGGGCTCAGCGCTCGCCATGGATAAAATATATTCAAAACTGGTTTGGTCGGCCAGAGACCTTCCCACTGCAGATTACCGAGTGTTAGATAAACAAACATACCAGAGTGCTGAGTGTGAACAGATATTAAAAGATTTGGGCGGCGTGGTTATGGTAAAGCCTTCCAATGAAGGTTCAAGCTTGGGTATGGCGAGGGCTGAAAATAGCCCCCAGCTTGCACGCGCTGTACAAAATGCCTTTGAGTATGACGATAATGTCTTAGTAGAAACGTATATCGATGGGCCTGAATATACCGTTGCGATACTCGATGGACAGGCTCTCCCGTCAATTCGAATGACGTCTCCAAATGTGTTTTATGACTACGATGCCAAATATAAAACTGATACGACCCAATATTTTTGTCCCTCAGGTTTACCGCTTGCCGAAGAGCAACAGTTGGGACAGCTTGCTCTTACTGCATTTGAGGCACTATCCGGCAGTGGCTGGGGACGCATTGATGTAATGCGCCACCAAAACGGCACATTTTATTTATTAGAATCTAATACGGTGCCTGGCATGACCACAAAGTCTCTGGTACCAAAAGCGGCAAAGCAAGCAGGTTTGAGTTTTGAAGAGTTGGTATTGACCATTTTAGAGGAGAGTCTTAAGCCGCATGGTAAATGAGCTTGCCACCACCGAACATGATATCGAACAAGACAAGGTACCATTACCTATTGGCTTGACGGTGTTTTTTGTGGTTATCGCGCTGCTCATTTTCGGAGGCGTGAAGAGCTATCAGTGGCTGCAGGATGAGCAACGGCTGCCGGTTCAAAATATTGTGCTGAGCGGTAACATTAAGATGTTGAATGCTGAAGGCCTTGAATTAAAGATCCGTAAACAGCATGCTGGCAGCTTTTTTGCAATTGATGTCAATGATGTACATCAACTGGTAGAAAATGAAGCATGGATATATTCTGCGTCTATTCGAAAACGTTGGCCAAGCAGCTTGTACATTCATGTGATTGAAGAACAAGCGGTTGCAAGATGGAATGATGATTTACTACTTAATAAGTATGGCGATAGTTTTGATGGTGAACTGGAAAATGACGCTCTACCACTGTTGTTCGGACCGGGTGGCAGCGAGAAAACAGCATTGACCGGTTATCAGCATATGAGAGCGTTATTACGCGCTAGCGGACAGCGAATTGATCAGCTAGTACTTAGCGAAAGGTTCGCTTGGACTTTACTGTTAAAAAACGGCGTGACATTAAATTTAGGTAGGCAGGAATATATTAAACGATTACAACGGTTTATAGATGTTTATCCGCTGCTAAAAGAAGAAAAAAAAGCGATAAATTATATCGATTTGCGTTATGATACAGGCTTGGCTGTTGGATGGGCAGATGCGTTCCCAATAAGCCGAGCTGAAACCGATAACAATACAAACAATTAAGGTGGTTATTCAGCGTGTCTAAAGCGTTAGAAAGAGAGCTCATTGTAGGATTAGACATTGGTACCAGTACAGTAAAAGCTGTGGTGGGCGAAGTCTTGCTAAACGGTGATATTAGCATCGTTGGGGTGGGTGAACATAAGTCTCGTGGTATGGAAAAGGGTGGCGTTAACGACCTTAATTTAGTCGTGCAGTCGATCCGTTCTGCCATGGAACAAATGGAACTCATGGCAGACTGTCATGTTTCTAGCGTTTTTATGTCAATAAGCGGTCGCCATGTGCAGTGTCAGAATGAGTCTGGCATGGTACCCATCAATAACCAAGAAGTGACTCAAGACGATGTGGATAACGTCATCCACGCCGCACGCTCTGTTCCGATGGCAGCGGAACGAAAATTGCTTCATGTTTTACCACAAGAATTTGTTATTGACGTGCAAGAGGGCATCAAAAACCCGATTGGCATGTCTGGCGTCAGAATGGTGGCCGCCGCTCACATTATTACCTGCGCTGAAGATATGGCGAAAAACATGGTGAAGTGTATTGAGAAGTGTGACCTCACTGTTGATCAAACCATTTTCAGCGCTCTGGCCTCAAGCTATGCTGTATTGACTGAAGATGAAAAAGAATTAGGTGTTTGTGTGGTCGATATTGGCGGCGGCACAATTGATATTGTGATCTATACTGATGGTGCGATACGCCACACGGCGGTTATTCCATTGGGCGGTAATCAAATCACCGGTGATATTGCGAAAATATTCCGAACGCCCATGAATAACGCAGAGCAAATTAAAGTGAATTATGCCTGCGCGCTTAAAGACATGGTGAGCATGGAAGAGACCATAGAAGTTCCTAGCGTCGGTGGCCGTCCGTCTAGAGCCATGTCTCGCCACACCTTGGCTGAAGTTATTGAGCCGAGATACCATGAACTGCTTGAAATTGCTTATGAGCAAATAAAAGGCAGTGGCCTAGAAGATCAAATAGCCGCGGGTTTAGTGATTACCGGCGGTACTGCCAAAATGGAAGGGGCAGTTGAATTTGCAGAAGAAGTATTCCAAATGCCGGTAAGAGTAGGAAAACCTCATTCTGTGAAGGGCTTAGCTGAATATGTTGATGATCCAAGTTATGCAACAGTAGTTGGGCTTTTACAATATGGGAAACAAAATTCTAATAATAAAAAAACGCTTCCAAAGAGTGGCGAAGAGAGCGTGTTAAAACGCATACAGAGCTGGTTTAAAGGTGAGTTTTAGGGGACCTTTAAGCGCTAAACTAACAATAAGTCTGTGCGCACAGACTGCAAAAGGTATCGGAGAATTACAATGTTCGAACTGATGGACAATCCAAGCGACGAAGCGGTCATCAAAGTAGTTGGTGTTGGCGGCGGCGGCGGAAACGCTGTTGAATATATGGTATCTCAAGTGATTGAAGGCGTAGACTTCATCGCAATGAATACTGACGCTCAAGCACTCAAAAATTCTAATGCGTCGGTTAAAATACAAATAGGCACTGAACTTACCAAGGGCCTAGGTGCAGGAGCTGATCCAAATGTGGGTCGTGAAGCTGCTCACGAAGATCGCGAAAAAATAAGACAGGCGCTTGAAGGTGCTGACATGGTCTTTATTACCGCTGGAATGGGCGGTGGTACGGGTACCGGCGCAGCACCAGAGGTTGCTAAGCTAGCAAAAGACATGGGCATATTAACCGTGGCTGTTGTGACTAAACCGTTTCCATTTGAGGGTAAAAAACGTGCCGAGTTTGCTAATCAAGGTATCGCTGAACTTTCAAAATATGTTGATTCGTTGATTACTATTCCTAACGAAAAGCTACTCAAAGTGATGGGGCGCGGTACACCACTGTTGCAAGCATTTAGTGCAGCAAACGATGTATTACGTGGATCTGTTCAAGGTATTGCTGAACTGATCACTCGCACTGGTTTGGTCAACGTTGACTTCGCCGATGTGAAGACTGTTATGTCAGAAATGGGCACAGCAATGATGGGTAGTGGCGTAGGCAGAGGTGAAGATCGTGCTGAAGAAGCTGCTGAAGCGGCTATCGCATGTCCGTTACTGGAAGACATCGACTTGTCGGGTGCACGCGGTATCTTAGTGAACATCACCGCTGGCTTAGATTTTGCGATTGATGAATACGAAACAATTGGTAATGCGGTGAAAGCTTTTGCTTCTGAAAACGCAACTGTTGTAGTAGGAACCGTTATAGACCCAGAAATGGTCGATGAAATTCGCGTGACGGTTGTTGCCACCGGTATAGGTGCCGATCGAAAGCCTGATATCACCTTGGTAAATGACGGTGGGCGTGTACAACACAAAGCCACAGGAACTGACCATATGAGTTCCATGGCTGAGGGTGGCCAAGCTCACAAGTTAGAAGAAGAGGCTCCTGCAGGCGAGTTAGAATATCTTGATATTCCGGCATTTTTACGTCGTCAAGCAGATTAACTGGTCTGAACAGTATATTGCTACGTAGAAAATACTTGTAATATGAAAAGCCCTTGTCATTCAAGGGTAAACTGTTAAACTATCGCGAATTTTTTGGCGGATATAGATTATGCTAAGACAGCGAACGTTAAAAACCGCCGTGACCGAAACCGGCATAGGCCTGCACAAGGGTCGAAAAGTACGTATGACATTGCGGCCTGCTCCAGCCGATACCGGAATTATATTTCGTCGTATCGATTTGCAGCCTCCGGTAGACATCCACGCGAATGCGCGTGATGTGGCCGATACCAACCTATGCACCTGCATAACGAATGAAAGCGGTCATTCTATCTATACTGTTGAGCACTTGGCCTCTGCTTTATCTGGCCTGGGTATTGATAATATCATTGTTGAAGTAGATTCTCATGAACTACCGATATTAGATGGTAGCGCCAGTCCGTTCATTTTCTTACTGCAAAGCGCCGGTATTGAAGAGCTCGACAAGCCTAAAAAGTTTATTAAAGTCAACCGCACCATACGGGTTGAAGAAGGCGATAAATGGGCAGAATTTAGACCGTTCGATGGATTTAAAGTTGATTTTGCCATCGATTTTGCGCATCCAGCGATTGCGCAAAGTCGTCAGCATTGTGTGCTCGACTTTTCCAAAGACTCATACGTTGATCAGGTTAGTCGTGCCCGAACTTTTGGTTTCATGCGAGATTTAGAAACCATGAACTCAATGAACTTAGCGTTGGGTGGGAGTATGGACAATGCGGTTGCCTTAGACGAGTTTAGAGTGTTAAACCCAGAAGGCCTGAGATATCAAGATGAATTCCTAAAACATAAGATTTTAGACGCGGTTGGCGATTTATTTTTAGGTGGGCATAATTTGATTGGCGAACTGGTTGCATACAAGACTGGGCATGGTTTGAACAATAAATTATTAAACGCAATATTGGATGCTGAGGATGCTTGGGAGTATGTTGAATTTGAGAACGAAGAAAGCATGCCGATAAAGTATATAGAGTCTGTTTCTCATCTTGGAACACGATTTGCTTAGTGTTTAGTATCAAGCGATTTTAAGTCGATTAATAGTTAGTACGTCGAAAAAGCGCCAAGCAACCGGCGTTTTTTTATTGGTTTACTAAAAACTATAAAAATTTTGTTTGAATTTACGAGTAGCTGAATTAAATTTAAGCCGCTTATGTATGTTCAAGCATAAGTAAGTCGTTTAACAAAGCTACACTTTTTTTAAGAGAACAATACAATAGCATTGCAGTTTCTTGGCATTGCTTAAAAGGTAAATATGAATATCACTATTTTGATAACAGGTAAGGGTACACGCTTTTCTAAACGTCTCTCGTTAAGACGTTTAGTCAGCGGTTTCGTACTGCTGTCTTTGGTGTTATTGATATCCAGCCGAAACACTGAATCGGTATATGAAAATCAGATTCGATTGAGCGTAGTTAAAACAGGACTCGAACAGCAGGCCGATAAAGTTAATTCCTTGCAGGTAAATACCCAAGAGCAATTAAATTCAATGGTTGCTCAATTGGGCAACATGCGTGCACAAATAGATTACCTTGATTCTATTAGCTTTAATCTAGCTGAGAAAAATGGCCTTAGCCCTGAAGATTTTACCCTGCCTGAAGACATGCTTACGGTTACCTCACCACAAACCGAAGTATCTGACAACATTGAGTCGCTATCGACTGCCTTAGATTATAAAATAAAGCAGCTTGAAGCCCTTGAATCGATTCTAATCGGACTCAATATAGAACAGGAGAGTAAGTTAGCAGGCCGTCCTCTTAACAAAGGGTGGTTATCATCTCATTATGGTATGCGAAAAGACCCGTTTAGCGGCAGGCCTAGCATGCATAAAGGCGTTGATTTCGCAGGCAAGCCCGGCGAAGGCATTATTGCGACAGGAGCAGGAATAGTAACTTGGTCGGGAGACCGCTCAGGATACGGTAACTTAATTGAGATTGACCATGGCAATGGATTACGCACACGTTATGGGCATAACGATGAACTAACCGTAGAAGTAGGCGATGTTGTGACTAGAGGACAAGTAATTGCACTCTTAGGAAACACTGGTCGTTCTACAGGTGCTCACGTGCATTATGAAGTATTAAAAGATGGCAAACAAATTGATCCATTGCCGTTTATTTATCGCTAAGTTGCCTTAAAGTTACGTTTTTTAAGTAAGGCGTTTAATATAAAAACGCATACAAACTCAACAACTGTGAGTGCATCGCTAACTCCTCTCATTTAATGTTTCCTGGTGACGGGCAACATGTTCTAGTCATACACTTGGTTTTTTTGGTACTATGACGCGTTTTTAATACTATACCGAATCGGATATCCCAATAGCATGTTTGCAAACATCTTTAAAAAAGTCTTTGGCACGCACAATGCCCGCCTGCTCAAAAAACTGCGTAAGTCTGTCGTAGGAATTAGTAATCTTGAGGCTGATTTCGAAGCCCTTACAGATGAACAGTTACAGGCTAAAACCGAAGAGTTCAAACAGCGCCTTGCGGATGGGCAGACACTCGACAGTCTGCTAAACGAAGCGTTCGCGGTCGTAAGAGAAGCCAGTAAACGCGTTTACGGCATGCGCCCATTTGACGTGCAGATGAAAGGCGGCATGGTCTTGCACCAAGGTAAAATAGCCGAAATGCGCACCGGTGAGGGTAAAACACTTACTTCTACCTTGCCTACCTATCTAAATGCGCTGGCCGGCAATGGCGTGCATGTCATCACCGTGAATGACTACTTAGCAAAACGTGATGCCGATTGGAGTCGCGCTTTGTTTTCATTCCTAGGCTTAACGGTTGGTTGTAATATCCCCGGTATCTCTCAACAAGAAAAGCGCGATGCGTATGCTGCTGACATTACCTATGGAACGAATAACGAGTTTGGATTCGATTATTTACGCGATAATATGGCATTTAGTCCTAACGACCGCGTTCAGCGCCCGCTAAGCTTTGCCGTCATCGATGAGGTCGATTCAATTCTCATTGACGAAGCTAGAACGCCACTTATCATATCCGGTGCGGCGGAAGACAGCTCTGAGCTTTACCGCAAAATAAATACTTTTATTCCAAAGCTAAATCAACAAGAAAAAGAAGATGAAGAAGATAACCATGGCGATGGACACTTTACTGTTGACGAAAAGGGCAAACAGGTTCATTTAACTGAAAATGGTCAACTATTTGTAGAAGAGTTACTGCGTGAAGCCAAAATGTTGCCAGAGGGCGAATCTTTGTTTGCGGCCGCAAATATTCCCTTGTTACATCACGTAAATGCAGCCTTGAGAGCGCATAAACTGTTTACCAAAGATGTTGACTACATTGTCAAAGATGGCCAAGAGATTGTGATTGTCGATGAACATACTGGCAGAACAATGGAAGGACGTAGATGGTCAGAAGGCTTGCACCAGGCTGTGGAAGCGAAAGAAGGCGTTAAAATTCAAAACGAGAATCAAACACTCGCTTCTATTACTTTCCAGAACTACTTCAGGCTTTACGATAAACTATCTGGAATGACCGGTACTGCTGATACCGAAGCCTTCGAGTTTAACTCGATTTACGGCCTTGAAACTGTCGTGATCCCTACCAATCAGCCGATGGTCCGTGATGACCGCGCCGATAAAATCTTTTTAACTGCTGCAGAAAAATACGATGCGATCGTTAGCGACATAAAAGACTGTGTGAAGCGAGGACAACCGACCTTAGTGGGCACGGTCTCGATTGAAAACTCAGAGCTTATTTCAAATATTCTGAAAAAAGAGAAAATCAAACACAAGGTGTTGAATGCAAAGTTTCATGCTCAAGAGGCTGAAATTGTCGCCAACGCCGGTATGCCTGGTGCGGTGACTATTGCAACGAACATGGCAGGACGAGGCACCGACATCGTATTGGGCGGAAACCTTGAGGTTGAACTTGAGGGACTCAAAGAGCAAACGCCAGATCAAATTGAAAAAGTGAAAGCTAAGTGGAAAGAGCGTCACGATGCGGTAATTGCCGCTGGTGGTTTACATATCATCGGCACAGAGCGACATGAGTCTCGCCGCATTGATAATCAGCTTCGTGGACGTTCAGGTCGCCAAGGCGATCCTGGTTCTTCGCGTTTTTATCTATCTTTAGACGATGCTTTAATGCGCATCTTTGCCTCTGAAAAAATGGGCGCAATGATGAAGCGTTTAGGCATGGAGAAGGGCGAAGCGATCGAGCATCCATGGGTATCTCGCGCCATCGAAAATGCACAACGTAAAGTTGAGGGACGTAACTTTGACATTCGTAAGCAGTTACTCGAATATGATGATGTAGCAAACGATCAGCGTCGAGTGATTTACGAGCAGCGTAATGAATTGTTAGATGAAGGCGATATCGGTAAAACTATCGCTAATGTGCGTAAAGACGTCACCGATACTGTGATAAGCCAATATATCCCGCCACAGTCATTAGAAGAGATGTGGGACGTTGAAGGACTTGAAGACCGTTTACGCGGAGACTTTAGTTTAGACCTTCCTCTGCGCAAGATGCTTGATGAAGACGATAAGCTTTATGAAGAAAAGCTACGTGAGTTTATTTTAGAAAAAGTCGATGCAGCGTATAAGGCTAAAGAAGAAACAGTGGGTTCGCAAGTGTTAAGGCAGTTTGAAAAAGCGGTGATGCTGCAAACTCTTGATACGCATTGGAAAGAACATTTAGCATCTATGGATTACTTGCGTCAAGGTATTCACCTTCGTTCGTTCGCTCAGAAGAACCCTAAACAAGAATATAAGCGCGAGTCCTTTGAACTTTTCTCTGACATGCTCGACAACCTCAAAGTTGAAGTCATCAGTATTTTGTCTCGTGTTCAGGTACAAGAACAAAAAGACGTAGAAGCCATTGAGGCCCAGCGCAGAAGAGCAGAAGCAGAAAAAACCTTTGAGCACCAATCGGCGTCTACAATAGATGGGCCTGCTGAGCCTGAAAAGTCGCAAACAGTTCAACGTCAAGGACCTAAAGTGGGCCGTAACGATCCATGTCCTTGTGGCTCGGGTAAAAAATATAAGCAGTGTCATGGCAAGTTAAAATAATATGAAGCAAGTCGATGTGGCGGTAGGGGTGGTGTATCGTGATGAAGCAGCACAAGCTGAATCAGCGATGGGCACCTCAGCACATCGGCAGTTTTTTATTTGTCGACGCAACGCTCAACAGCATCAAGGCAATAAGTGGGAGTTTCCGGGTGGTAAAATCGACTCTGGAGAAACGCCCTTAAATGCACTTAAGCGCGAATTGCAAGAAGAGATAGATATACATATAAATATAAATGAAGCGGAGCCTCTGCTGCAAATCAATTTCGACTATCCAGATAAAAGCGTCTGCTTACACGTGTTTTTAGTCAGCAGATTTAGCGGTAAAGCTAAAGGTGCTGAAGGTCAACAGAGTTTATGGGTGGATAACACACAATTGGGCTTCTATACCTTTCCTGATGCAAATGCTGCAATATTGGATGCATTACGGGCAAGAGGCTTAATATGAGCGTCACTGGTGTTGTGAAGCGCCCTACGCCTATAAAAACCATAGGTATCTTAGGTGGAATGAGCGACAAAGCTACCATCGAATACTACAAGTTCATCAACGCTAAAATTAATGCCCAATACGGCGGCTGGGAAATAGGCGAAACGCTTATTCAAGGCTGTAACTTTGGTAATATCGAATATTATGTTCGCAACAATGCGTGGGATGAAGCTAGAGAATACTTAGAAACTAAAGCAAAACTGGCAGAAGCAGGGGGCGCAGATATACTAGTTTGCGTATCAAACACCATGCATAAAGTGTTAGATAGACTGCCGCAAATATTGTCTATTCCGTTTATCCATATCACTACGCCAACCGCTGAAGCAATCAAGGCAGCAGGTCTGAATAAGGTCGCTTTATTGGGCACCAAGCCAGTCATGCAGGCCGACTACATTAAAGCTGAATATGCAAAATATGGTATTGAAATTGTGGTGCCTAGTGAAGTGCAGCAAAAAGAAGTCGACAGAATTATCTTTGATGAATTAGTGAAAGGTAAAATTCTAGATGACTCTCGGCAATATTATATTAACACTAGCTTAGCCTTAGCTGCAGAGCAGGGTGCTCAGGCGATTATATTGGGCTGTACTGAAATATTCTTGTTGATTGGCCAGGCCGATTTGCCAAGCTTACCGGTATTTAATACCACTGAGCTACATGTAGACGCTGCGGTAAAGCTCGCTACCACATAAAGCACCATGCCTTTTACCTGCGTCATGCACCTAGTTATTTTATATACTTCCCTTACACCGAGCGGTAATTGCTAACCTTAGTACTGCAGTTGAGTTGATGAACGCTTTATATGTGCCGTAATGAGCTCTTTATCAAGTATCGAAGATCGTGTGAAAAACGGAATGCTTGAACTGTAATGCGANGCGCGCAGTAATCCCTAAAAGATTGACTGATCTTCCCCTAAATTTGTAGACATTTTTTACTTAGAAAGCGAAGTAATGTAAAAAGTGTTATGAATGAAAAAAGCCTGCGTTTATGCTAGCGGCACTTTCTAGCCATTTCAAAAGGTTATTAGGGGATTCCGGATTTTGTTGCGCAAAATCGCGTATCTTTCGATACGCTTCTGGATATTGTTCATTTCTTAACAGAACTTCTAACTGAGCAATTTGCTCTTCCGTTAGCGAAGTAGTTACAGTTGTAGTAATCGTCATTTTTTAGCGTCCTTGTTTAAATGTTTGTGGGATTAAATTTTGATAGAAGTCTAATTACGTTTTTGTTTATCAAAACGATATACTTTAAAAACTTAGTTGGTATTGAATAATGGATTGAGAACATGTCATTGTAGGAAGTGTAGACAATGCAACTTAGTTCCAAGCAGTACGCAAATGCCTTGTTTGAATCGTAGTCAATTGAATACGACTTAAAATCTACAGAGGTTGCATAAGGTGGTATTACCGCGTGAACGCTTTCAAACGATAAAAAATCGCTGGCTTCAGTTACTTGAAGTGTACTGTTTTTGGGGATATGTCTAATTAGCTTGTTGTTGGCATTATTTCTATTGTCGTCGCCTATAATCGGGGCGAGGTACACTACGATCATGAATGTAGACTGTTTTATGCCAGTTACTGTTGTTGAAAAAGCCAACTCTTCATCTATTGTATTTTCAAGTACCTTTGAATATTCGACGTAAAAGTATCTCTCAAACTCCGACCCAAACACTTTTATCTCTGGCGGAATATGCAATTTCACTGCTGCGCCAGAAAACTCGGGGCGGTCTTTTATCAAAAAGACTTGATTGCCATTTTGGTCTAAGATATTTTCGCGAGGTTTCACGCCGTAATCACAAGCAGTCAAGTAAAAAAGAACACTTGTTAGAAAGATAGCTACCCGCTTACGCGAGCGCCCACATGGCGTTTGTAAACCTTTATCTAGCTCTTTATTATCTTTCACGCCCACTCTCCTGAATGCTTTTTGCCAGCGGTGACAAAATAAAGCTGATTATCCTTCTGTCACCAGTGATGATTTCTGCGGTACCTTGCATCCCTGACTGAAGAGGGATATTGTCAGATTCAACCGACACGTAACTCTGGTCTAATTTAATTTTGACTGGATAGACAAAACCTAATGTTTCGTCCAGAATTGAATCGCGAGAAACCGTCTGCACAGTGCCATTAATGACACCATATTTTGTGAATGGGAATGTGTCCAACTTAACCCGCACAGATTGCCCGTTCTTTATAAACCCAATGTCTTGATTCTTCACATTGACATTCATTTGAATACTTGATGAAAGCGGGACTATTTTCATAATTTCTTGCGCAGACGTAACAACACCACCTTCCGTATTAATTGAAATTGCCTCTACCACACCATCAATAGGTGATGACAAGATTTGACGATAGTCTCTTTCCTTTGCTTTGACCAAATCCTGTTCCAAGTTAGATATTATGCGTTTTAGAGATTCGATCTCTTCGCTTAGTTGCGTTTTAGTTTCAGCATACAAAGAATGCTTATCCGCCTCTAACGCATCGATTGACACCAAAACCTCATCTTTAAGAGACTCCTCTAATTTTAAAGTCGAATTGGTTTCAATGCGCTCCCTTTTTATCTCTAAGAGCTGCTCGTTAGATATGAGGTCACGTTTTCTCAAAATTGATGCATTTTCGTAACGCTCTTGAACAATTGGCATTAGTTGCGAATATCGCTGTATCTTGATATCACTGCTTTTGAGTTTTGACACAAGGCTATTTCTTTTCGCAATAAAACTCTCTAATTTAGCTGAAAAATTATCAATCTTTGGCTGCAAAATAAAACTTATGTCGGTATTCGCTATTGTCGTGTCAGTTTGATAGTCACTGTCTGAGATAATAAATTTGTGGAACAAAACACTTGCAGACAAATCGATCTTTGCTGAACTTAAGTCATTTTCTGAGTATAAGACGGATAAAAGCTATTTA
>NZ_JBGIYY010000028.1:0-31108 GCF_041380235.1 Glaciecola sp. SC05 | reverse complement strand
GGGGTCATTTTTACACTGCCGTTAACAACCTGGGCCACATAAATATAAAGTAGCGACTGTAGAGCGGCTAGATATCCCCAATACGCTCAACCGGAAGTTCGATGTTGATGCGCCCAACCAAGCGTGGTGCGGTGATATTACTTTTATTTGGACAGGCAGTAGTTGGAGTTATGCCGCCGTAGTAATTGACTTATTTAAGCGGCGTGTTGTTGGCTATTCAATGTCATCAAGGCCTGATGCAAATTTAGCTATTAGAGCGTTAGATATGGCTTATGAGATGCGTGGCAGGCCAAAAGGAGTGATGTTCCATAGCGATCAAGGTTGCCAATATACCGCTCGCAAATTTAGGCAACGGCTGTGGCGTTATCAAATAAAACAGAGCATGAGTCGTCGCGGTAATTGTTGGGACAATAGCCCAATGGAACGGGTATTTAGAAGCTTGAAATCTGAATGGATACCGTCAACAGGATACGATTCAGAAGCAGAAGCAAAACGAGATGTGAGCAAATTCCTAATGAATTATTATAACTGGGAAAGGCCACATCAATTTAATAAAGGCATATCACCAGCGAAAGCAGAAGAATTAGCTAAAAAGGTGTTCGGGTATGCTTGACCACAACACCTCATTACATTGCTTTGGTTTTCTGCTGTTAACCTATTAAAATATATAGCCTTAAAGGCTAAATTTTGGTCCATTCCATTGTGATACCCGGTAAGGTGCACGTTGTCGATTTCCCATTGTGTTCCTTCTAACTCATTTAAATACCATTGTTGCGGATTATCTTTTTTGTTTACTATTAGGCCTTTTTGCCATTGTTGTACATGAACATACTCATGGCCTACGGTTGATATTAATCTTTCAGCCGAGCTAAATGAATCTCTGTAGAAAGATAGTACACCATCTTTACTTACACTCGCGGCCACATTGCCGACTGTATTAGGTTCTATTAATATTGCTGTTGGCGAACTAGCATCCTGTCCTAAGTAATCTGTCGCCAGTGCGACTGCTTTTTCATAGTCTTTCGAGGCGATTGCACTATTTACTGCTTTTTTAGTCTCGGTGAATCTGGCGGCAGGCTCTCTATTAAATGTTTGAGCGAAAGTATCAGTGATTGCACCGTTAGCAAACTTCCCCCCTGTAACACTCGAGTGTGTTTCACCAACCGTTTTTCTGACAGTTGCTGTGTCATTTTTTCCGCAATATTGTTAATAGCTGAATTAATCGCAAACGTTCCATACCCACTTAGACCATCACTAGCATTTACATAGGTGCCAATGGCAGCCGTGAATGCGCCCCTTATTGCACCTGAAGACGATACTCCGTGAGCGCGCGCAAACTCGCAGTTCCAGTAACCAGAACAAGCTGGCGCAGCAGGACCGCATGCGAGTGAAGCAATATTGCCTAAGCTTTGAACCAAGTTCTTACCAAACACTTTAGACAGCCCTTTGATAACCGCTCGCGTAATCTTTTTGAAAGGATTTAAACTTATGTATCCGCTTGGGTCTGTCATCGTCATCGGATTATCCAAGACGTATGAATAACGGTTAAAACTTTGGCTATCATTTGGAGCCTGAATGAAGGGGTCGGCCTGAAGAAATCGCCCCAAAGTAGGATCGTAAATCCGACCATTCATATGGATAATTTGGACACCTACACTATATGCGAATTGGCGGAAGTGTGCTCCTTGTATAGAAAACAAATCCAAATATTTTTATCCTACAATAACAGATATCGATATTTCATCTGGTTTATCTTTTAAAGTCTCGCCAGGATGTGGCGGGTTAAACATCTGCATAATTATTTTCCTCAATTTCTTAACTTAATCTTGCTTTACACCTTTTGTATTGCCGGTCTTAAACAGAGTCTCCAAACATTTGTGCTTACACGATTTGATCATTGCTATGCCTTATATTTACACCTACAGTGGATCGAGTGGCGATACACAAATAATGACCAAATGAAATATTCTTTTCGGCACTTGTATTTATTCATTTATCGCAAAGTTAAGGCAATAGTTATTCGGCTAATGTTATTGCGATAAATAAAGTGACTTGATATTTTTTAAAAGATAGAACCTGAATTACCCATGTTTGTCGCTATGCTAGACAATGCAAAAGACAGCATCAAAATAGCCAATCAATTAAAAGCTATATCACTTACTCCAAACGATCATTCACACCATGAATGATAAGCATAGTTTATATACTCTTTTTTTATTGTCCTTTCTCTTTTAGTCTGATTGCAATACAGCATACAAACAGTCTTAGACACTAAACGTAAGTCAATAAAGTTCCATTGCTTACAGCAAGTAAAAATCAAAGAGGAAATCACATGTCACAATACCAACAAGACATTCAAAAATTTGCAGAGTTAAAAAATACCCAAGGTACTGCATGGAATGCCATCAGTCCTGAATATGCAGCTCGCATGAAGGCTCAAAACCGCTTTAAAACAGGGCTTGATATCGCTAAATATACAGCGGCGATCATGCGCCAAGACATGGCTGAGTATGATGCAGATAGCGCGCAATATACGCAGTCTCTAGGTTGCTGGCACGGATTTATAGGGCAACAAAAGATGTTGGCGGTTAAAAAGCACCAGGGCACGGTGAAAAAAAGCTACCTATATTTGTCTGGCTGGATGGTGGCAGCGTTACGCTCACAATTTGGGCCTCTACCTGACCAATCTATGCATGAGAAAACCTCTGTATCTGCTCTTATCGAAGAGCTTTATACATTTTTACGTCAGGCCGATGCACGCGAGCTGGGCACATTGTTTAATGAGCTTGATGCCGCAAAAAATAACGGCGGTGATGTTGCTGCAGTGCAAGCCAAAATTGATAACTTCGAAAGCCACGTGGTGCCGATCATTGCTGACATTGACGCTGGTTTTGGTAACGAAGAAGCCACCTACTTATTAGCAAAGCAGATGATTGAAGCAGGTGCTTGCTGTATTCAAATCGAAAACCAAGTATCTGATGCCAAGCAGTGTGGCCACCAAGACGGTAAAGTTACCGTCCCCCACGAAGACTTTTTAGCGAAAATCAACGCAGTGCGTTACGCCTTTTTAGAGCTTGGTGTCGACGACGGCGTAATTGTTGCTCGCACCGACTCATTGGGTGCTGGTCTGACGCAAAAGATCCCAGTGTCGCAAAGCGAAGGCGACTTAGCGGCTCAGTACAACGCGTTTTTAGAGACAAACCCAGTCAACAGCATTGACGAATTAGGCGAAGGCGATACCGTCATGAAACTTGACGGAAAGCTCGTAAAACCAGTGCGCTTACCCAACGGTTTGTACAAATTTAAAGAAGACACCGGCGTAGAGCGCGTTGTTTTAGACTGCATAACCAGCCTGCAAAACGGTGCAGATTTACTATGGATAGAAACCGAAAAACCCCATGTTGGGCAAATCGCGGAGATGGTTAATGCAATCCGCAAAGAAGTGCCAAACGCCAAACTTGTTTATAACAATAGTCCGTCGTTTAACTGGACCTTGAACTTCCGCCAGCAAGTTTTTGATGGATGGACAGAGCAAGGAAAGGACACTACTGGATATGACCGCAATGCCCTTATGTCTTCGGTATATGATGATACTGAACTGGCAACTGAAGCAGATGATAAAATACGGACTTTCCAAGCAGATGCAGCCCGTGAAGCAGGTATTTTCCATCACCTGATCACTCTACCGACCTACCACACCGCTGCCTTGTCTACCGACAACTTAGCAAAAGGTTACTTTGGTGACGACGGTATGCTCGCTTACGTGAAGGGTGTACAGCGCCAAGAAATTCGCCAAGGTTTAGCCTGTGTTAAGCACCAAGCGATGGCTGGCTCTGACCTAGGCGACACTCATAAAGAGTATTTCTCAGGTGAGCAAGCACTGAAAGCTTCTGGCGATGACAACACCATGAATCAATTTGATGTAGTAGCGTAAACTAGCATTCAAAACTACAGATAACGATTACTCTTGTTCAGCGCCCTTCGGGGCGTTTTTTTTGTTTTAACATTCATGGGCGTGATGTTAATTTAAAATATATAATATTTCAAAACACTGTTTTAAGCATTTTTAGCATATAAATCATAATGTTAAGTGAAGATGCACTATTCATGCTACTAATGGATTATCTTGAGCTTATCGTAAATGCTTATATACTTCCTCACTTGGCCAAACGTAAGGGAAAGTTGTAATTGAATATTGCAAAAGTGGATCTTAATTTACTCGTTTATCTTGATGTATTGCTCAGAGAGGGCAGCGTCACCAAAGCGGCAAATCAGCTTAGCATTACTCAACCTGCCATGAGCAACGGTTTAAAACGTTTACGCGACTTGTTTAAAGACCCCTTATTAGTGCGAACTAGCGACGGTATGACTCCAACTAAACGCGCGCTAGAACTGCAGCCGGTGATCCGTGATGTATTAAGTCGCTTGGAATCTTCTATTCAGCCTGATGTGGAGTTTGACCCCGCATCTAGCGATCGTACCTTTCGGATAATGACGAGTGACTACGCCGAATCAACCTTGCTGCTAGAACTGATTGGCAAGCTCTCAAAGCTAGCGCCAAATATTACCTTAGATTTAATTACCCCAAGTGACGTGACCTTCCACGACGTTGAACAAGGCAAGGTAGACATGGCAATTAATCGCTTTGACGAGTTGCCGCTATCGTTCCATCAAAAAGTCATTTGGTACGACTCCTTTGCCTGCGTGATTAGCTCCGACCATCCTGCCAAAGACAACTTTGATTTAAACGCGTATTTGCAAGGTCAACACATTTGGGTGAGCAAAACTGGTTTTGGTGTGGGTGTAGGGATTGATCCTACCGAAGTACAAAAACTCGGTTGGGTAGATGCAGAGCTGACTAAACTGGGGAAGCAGCGAGACATTCGCGTATTTACTCGCCACTATCACGCCGCACTGCAGTTAGCAAAAATGCAAAATTTGATCGCAACACTGCCTAGTAAAGCGGCCAAGATTTTTAAAGACGATCCGGCTATCACGGTAGTAAAACCGCCGTTTGACATCCCGCCTATTGCTTTAAAAATGGCATGGAGTGCCCTACTTCATCACGACGCCGGTCATATTTGGCTCAGGCGCCTCATAAACGAAGTGGCTGAGGAAATGACGCAAAGCACCTAGCCGCTGTTTTGCAACACATAGGGCCAGTAGCCGCTTGTTTCGTGATGTACAGGCACACTCAAACATGCTTTGATGATGAATGCCAACCATCATTCACACTGTGAATGCTAAATATACCCACCATACACTAAACATTAATATAGTAGTCTCATACACTGTAGCCATGAGCTTAACTTAGGAAAACGCTATGTCAGCATATATTGCAAAGGGTCGACTACAAATCGCGGCACCATTATATTCATTTTTAAGCGAGCAGGCACTTCCTGGGACCCACGTTAGTGAAGCCCAATTTTGGCAAGGTTTTGAAGCTGTTTTAAACGATTTTACTGAGCGCAATCATGGTTTGTTAAATAAGCGTACAGCACTACAAAACGCGATTGACGAGTTTCATCAGCAGCATAAGCAGGCGGACTTCTCTCAATATAAAGCATTCTTACTGAGCATTGGTTATTTAGATGATCAGCAAACAAGCACGCGCATTACCACAAGCAATGTCGATAACGAGATAGCGCATATTGCCGGGCCACAATTGGTGGTGCCAATCAATAACGCTAGATACGCGGTTAACGCAGTTAACGCTAGATGGGGCAGTTTATACGATGCCTTATACGGCACCGATGCCATTGCAATTACCCCTGACACGCGCAATTTTGGCCCCTACAACCCGGTTCGTGGCAGTCAAGTGGTTATGCAAGCCAGAAAATACCTAGACACCGTCGCCCCGCTTGCGCAAGGTAGTCACACACAAAGCATAAAGTATTATATCGACAAGCAGCAATTAATGGTTGCCCTGAGCACCAGCAAAGTCAGCGCACTGGACGACCCTAGCCAATTTGTGGGCTATCAAGGCTCAATAGATGCGCCAAGCGCAATATTGCTCAAGCACAATGGCCTGCATGTAGAAATTCAAATTGATGCAAATCATCCGATAGGCAAAACTGACCTAGCGCATGTGAAGGATCTCCTAATTGAATCAGCTATCACCACTATCATGGATTGCGAAGATTCGGTCGCCGCTGTGGATGCTGAGGATAAAACCTTGGTATACAGCAACTGGCTTGGTTTGATGCAGGGCAACTTAGCAATCGACATCAGCAAAAACGGCGTATCATCGCAAAGAAAAATGCATGAAGACCGCATTTACCATGGTCTTGACAGCGACAATGCTGCCCCCCTCACACTCTCTGGTCGAAGCTTAATGTTTATCAGAAATGTTGGCCACCTCATGCAAAACGACGCCATTTTATTTGACGATAAGCCAATCTTTGAGGGGATCATGGACGGCGTAATCACTAGCCTTATTGCCAAACACGATCTATTGAAAAACAGTCCGTTTGAAAACAGCAAAACCGGCAGCGTTTACATCGTAAAACCGAAAATGCACGGCCCAGAAGAAGTCGCGTTTACCCATGATATGTTCAGCGCCATCGAGACTGTGCTTGGGCTCGCAAAAAACACCCTGAAGATTGGCATTATGGATGAAGAACGTCGCACTAGTTTAAACTTGGCCGCCTGTATCGCAAAGGCTAGTGAGCGCGTTGTATTTATCAATACCGGCTTTTTAGACCGCACAGGTGACGAAATACACACCTCAATGCTCAAAGGACCTTTTGCGCCCAAGGCAGAACTAAAAAATCGTGCTTGGTTGCCTGCCTATGAAACCGCAAATGTCATGACCGGCATTCAATGCGGCTTGGCTGGAAAGGCCCAAATTGGCAAAGGTATGTGGCCTATTCCTGAGAATATGGCACAAATGATGGATGCGAAAATTGCACATCCCCAAGCTGGCGCAACAACCGCATGGGTGCCGTCACCAACTGCTGCTACCCTACACGCTTTGCACTATCATATGGTCGACGTGCATGCTGTTCAAAGCCATTTAAAAACGCAAAGCTTTGAAGGCATAGACACGATATTGCAAGTCCCGCTGTTAGAAAAAGGCCGGGTATTAAGCAACAGCCAAATTCAGTTAGAACTCGATAATAATGTACAAGGAATTTTAGGCTATGTAGTACGCTGGGTGCATCAAGGTATTGGTTGCTCAAAGGTGCCTGATATCAACAACGTTGGCTTAATGGAAGATCGCGCGACCTTGCGCATATCAAGTCAGCATATCGCTAATTGGTTAGAGCATGGCTTAGTGACTGAGCAGCAGGTCAACGAATCACTTGAGCGCATGGCAAAGTTAGTCGATAAGCAAAATCAGACTGACAGTGAATACATTCCAATGCTGCCCGATTTGGCCAACAGCATCGGATTTCAAGCTGCTAAAGACCTCATTTTTTTAGGTAAAACACAGCCAAATGGCTACACCGAGCCGCTGCTGCACCAACGCCGAAGAGAGATGAAGTCGCGCTTAGCTGACAATAAGGCTTAGTCGGTATTGTCGTCTTGGCTGCAATATGCAAAACAACGATAGATTATTTGGGTTTAACGGTTGACCCAACTGGCAAAGCAGATTACATTCTTAACATCAAAAACAGGTGGATAAATAAATGAAACAAAATACGATGAGTTTTATCCTATTACTACTCGGTCTGGCACTTTAGGCGTCCGGGTAGCCTGTATGTAATTAACAAAAACCCGTGTCGCACACGGGTTTTTTTGTGCACGAAATTTTTGCCTCGTTCCAGTACGCAAAAATATATCGCAATCTGTATTCGCAAGCATCGAGAAGGTGAACAAAATGGACAACCGAGTGATTATCTTTGATACCACATTACGCGATGGTGAACAGGCGCTGCCTGCCAGTCTGAGCGGCCGTGAAAAGCTACAAATTGCGCTCATGCTTGAGCGCCTAGGCGTAGACGTTATCGAAGCGGGTTTTCCAGTCTCTTCTCCGGGTGACTTTAAGTCAGTCCAGTTAATTGCCAAAGAGATTAAGAATGCAACCATTTGCGGACTTTCTCGGGCCCTTGAAAAAGACATCGACGCCTGCGGCGAGGCACTCTCAGTAGCCGAACAATTTAGAATTCATACTTTTATTGCAACCTCAGATATTCATGTTGATACCAAACTAAGAAAGTCACAAGACGAAGTAGTTGAAATGGCGATAAAAGCGATTACTCATGCAAAACGCTACACACCAGACGTAGAGTTTTCGTGCGAAGACGCAGGGCGAACTCACATTGATTATTTATGTCGAATGGTCGAAGCCGCAATTAAAGCAGGCGCAACTACGGTGAATATACCCGACACCGTTGGCTATACTATTCCGTCTGAGTTTGGGAGTATTATTGAAAACTTGTTTAATCGCGTACCCAACATCGACAAAGCCGTCATCTCGGTGCATTGTCACAATGATCTAGGGTTGGCAGTAGCTAATTCATTGACCGCAATTCAGCATGGTGCCAGACAGGTTGAATGCACCGTAAACGGAATTGGTGAGCGCGCTGGTAACTGCTCATTAGAAGAAATTGTTATGGCCTTAAAAACCCGTGAACAATTGCTGAATTTACAAACGGGTATTAAATCTCAAGAAATTAGCAAAGCATCGAAACTTGTCAGCCAACTGTGCAATATGCCGGTGCAGGCTAATAAGGCTATTGTTGGTGCGAATGCCTTCAGTCACTCTTCGGGCATTCATCAGGACGGCGTATTAAAAGGCCAAAACACCTACGAAATTATGACCCCAGAAAGTGTAGGCATTAATAAAAACGTGCTTAATCTGACTTCTCGCTCTGGCAGACACGTGATCAAGCATCGCCTAACGGAGCTTGGCTATGGGTCTAGCGAATATGATTTAGACGAAGTATACGCATCGTTTTTGCGCCTTGCCGATAAAAAAGGTCAAGTGTTTGATTATGATTTAGAAGCATTATTGTTTTTCAATCAACAAAAGCATGAGCATGCTTATTACAAGCTGGTGTATTTGCATGCCACTTCTGGTCACAATATCATCCCATCGGCAACGGTTTCTTTAGAAGCGGGCAATGAAAAGGTTACCGAATCTGCCACCGGCAATGGACCGGTCGACGCTGCGTTTAACGCGATTATCAAAGCCATCAAAGGTCACGACTTAGAAATTGTCGATTTCAAACTCGACTCAAAAGGTGAAGGCGCTGATGCATTAGCCCAAGTAAGCGTGGTCGTTGAATACAAGCACCGCAGATTTAACGGCATCGGCTTAGCCACAGACATCGTCGAAGCGGGCGTTAAATCACTTATTTTTGTATTAAACAACATGTATTTAGCCGACCAAATTGACCAACAAAAACAAGAAAAGATAGCAGGAGTATAAAATGGCGCGTCACAACATCGCAGTATTGGCCGGAGACGGCATTGGGCCCGAAATCATGATTGAGGCAAATAAGGTCCTCGACGCAGTGGCACAAAAGTGCGGCTTTGAACTACATCGGACCGAATACCCTGTGGGTGGCTATGCTATTGATCATCACGGCGAGGCATTACCGAGCGACACACTCAAAGGCTGTGAGCAGGCTGATGCGATTTTATTTGGCTCGATAGGCGGTCCAAAGTGGGATGCCCTGCCCCTCGAGAAACGCCCTGAAAGAGCAGCATTGTTGACCTTGCGTAGTCATTTTGATTTGTTCAGTAATTTGCGCCCTGCACGTATCTATAAAGGCCTAGAGCACTTATCCCCATTGCGCACAGATATTGCCAAAAGCGGTGTCGACGTATTGGTTGTGCGCGAACTGACCTCAGGTATCTATTTTGGTCAACCTAAAGGCATTGAAGGCGAGGGTGAGGCGCAAAACGCGTTCGATACCATGCGTTATTCGCGCGCAGAAATTCGCCGCATCGCTCACTCTGCGTTTCAGGCTGCAAGCAAGCGCAACAATAAAGTCACCTCGGTAGACAAAGCCAATGTTTTAGTCAGCAGCCGCATGTGGCGCGAGGTTGCCGAAGAGGTCGCTAGTGAATACCCTGATGTTTCTCTAGAGCACATCTATATCGATAACGCGACCATGCAGCTAATCTGTAACCCCTCACAGTTTGATGTCATGCTTTGCTCGAATTTATTTGGCGACATTTTGTCAGACGAATGCGCCATTCTCACGGGCTCAATGGGTTTGCTTCCTTCCGCGAGCATTAATGGCGACGGTTTTGGGATGTATGAGCCTGCTGGCGGCTCTGCCCCTGATATTGCAGGTAAAGGTATTGCCAATCCTATTGCGCAAATATTATCAGCGGCGATGATGCTCAAATTTTCGTTAAACGAAGAAAAAGCCGCAAATATGATTGAGGATGCCGTGACCAAAACATTGATAGACGGTATACTCACCGCCGAATTATTGTCACCCGAAACGCGCGCTAACGCGAAATCCACGTCACAAGTGGGTGACTATATTGTATCTATCATCCAGGGGAATTAAATGGCCAAAACACTCTATCAAAAAATTGTTGATGCGCACTTAGTTGACAGCATTGGCGAAGATCTCGTGCTGTACATTGACCGTCATTTAATTCATGAAGTCACTACCCCGCAAGCGTTTGCCGGCTTAGCCGAAAAAAACCGTAAAGTACGCCGCCCCGATCTTACCTTTGGCACCATGGACCATAGTATCTCAACGCGCTCTTTAGCAATTGATGCCTGCGGGCCGCAAAACGAATTGCAGCTAAATACTCTGGCAGTTAACTGCGCAAAGTACGGCATTGAGTTATATCCAGTTGGGCATAAAAACCAAGGTATTGTGCACGTAATTGGCCCGCAGTTAGGCTTAATTCAGCCGGGTATGACAGTGGTATGTGGCGATTCCCATACTGCAACGCATGGTGCCTTTGGTGCCCTTGCGTTTGGTATTGGTACTTCGCAAGTAGAGCATGTGCTCGCAACGCAAACCCTGAAGCAGTCCCGAGCCAAAAATATGCTCGTGAAAGTTGACGGAAAACTTGGTCTGGGCGTGACTGCAAAAGACATTATTTTAGCAATTATCGGTAAAATTGGTCATGCAGGCGCCACCGGGCATGTAATTGAATATGCCGGTACCGCCATCAGCGCACTGTCGATGGAACAGCGTATGACGGTCTGTAATATGAGCATCGAAGCCGGTGCAAAAGCAGGCTTAATTGCACCAGATGAAAAAACCTATGCATACATTCAAGGCAAAGAATTTGCCCCAACAGGTGACAAGTGGAGCCAAGCACTTGCCTATTGGCAAACATTGTACTCAGATGACGATGCAGTGTTCGAAACCGTGGTTGAATTGAGCGCAGACGATATAGCGCCGCAAGTCACGTGGGGAACTAACCCCGGTCAGGTTGTAGCAGTTAATCAAAACGTGCCTTCGCCCGATGATTTTGACGATCCTATTGTAAAAGAATCAGCGGTAAAAGCCCTGAAATATATGGCGCTAACCCCAGGACAAGCATTGACTGATGTTGCTATATCCCATGTATTTATTGGCTCTTGCACCAACAGTCGAATAGAAGATTTACGCGCTGCGGCACTTATTGCCAAACAGGGCAAAGTAAAAAACGGCGTCACCGCCATAGTGGTGCCAGGCTCAGTAGCGGTAAAAGCGCAAGCCGAAGCTGAGAACCTCGACAAAATTTTCATTGAATCAGGATTTGAATGGCGTTTACCCGGTTGCTCAATGTGTTTAGGCATGAACGACGATGTGCTAGAAGAAGGCGACAGATGCGCTTCTACTAGTAACCGAAACTTTGAAGGGCGACAAGGTCGAGGCGCAAGAACCCACCTAGTGAGTCCTGAAATGGCGGCAGCCGCTGCAATAACCGGCAGGTTTGCAGACGTTAGAGCATTTGGAGAATAACATGAGCGGAATTAATACGATTGTTGGACGCGGCGCGCCGCTTGATCAAGCGAATGTCGATACTGACCAAATCATCCCAAAGCAGTTTTTAACGGGCGTAACCCGCACCGGTTACGGTAAGCATTTATTTCACGATTGGCGCTACCTAGATAAACATGAAAGCGTGCTTAACCCTGATTTCAGTTTAAATCATGAGGCATATTCTGGCGCTAGCGTATTACTGACTCGCGAAAACTTTGGTTGTGGTTCGAGTCGAGAGCATGCACCATGGGCACTCGCCGATTATGGTTTTAAAGCCATTATTGCAGTCAGTTTTGCAGATATTTTTTACGGCAACTGCATTAACAATCAACTGTTGCCGATTGCATTAAGCTCTGCACAACTGGACCAGCTTTTTGCACGTTTATCGGCATCACCACAAGCAGAAATTAGCATCGACCTGCCCGCTCAAACTGTGACTGCTGGGGATATGGTGTTTAGTTTTGAGATTGCTGATCATCACAAAACTAATTTGCTCAAAGGCCTTGATGCTATAGGACAAACCCTCGAACTAGATAAAACCATTAGCCAATTTGAGAAAAAACGGGCGGTTTGGCTTTAATAAACCTGCTACCCGCCGATAATCATTCTATCTACCATTATTATCTAAACTACTGACAGGCCACTTAGTCTGTCAGCAGTGCTCATCTATATGAATGAAATTGTTGCGATTGAAAATGTTAAAATAGGTATGTACCTAATTGACATACATGAATCTGAAAAAAATTTACAGGTTAAAAGCCAAGGCTTAATCAAATCTACTGCAACCGTCGCTAGCTTGCAAAAGCGCGGCGTTATCTCCATCAAAATTGATGTTGAAAAAAGTGTGCACGCGACGGGCAGCCATCAAGATAGCAAAGAAGCCTCGATGCAGCATGCAAAAGCCTCTAAAAACATACTGAGCTTTGAGCAGCAGCAGGCACATCTGGCCAAAGCCGACAAACTATATACACAGGCAAGAGATGTACAATCTCGCTTTGTTAAACAGCTTCGCTCTGGCAACGCGCCGGACATAGACAGCTTAAATACCGTTTGCCAAGACATTATCGATTCCGTTTTTGAAAATCATCAAGCTTTAAGCTGCTTGGTAATGCTCAAGGATACCAATGACTACTTAGTTGAACACTCTTTAAATTGCGCGATCCTGCTGAGTATTTTTGCAAATCACTTGGGCTTTAGTCAGTCTGATATTGAAGACTTAACCATCTCTGGGTTATTGATGGATATTGGAATGACCATACTTCCGCAGGATTTGGTCACGCGAACCGATGCATATTCACAGGCCGATAAACTGCTCATGCAGACTCATGTAGACATTGCTTGTGAAGTAGTAGATAGATATTGCGATTTGCCTCCCATGGTAGATGATGTTATTCGCAATCACCATGAGCGCATTGACGGCTCTGGCTATCCCAAGCAAAAAACCGATAGTGACATCTCTTTGCACGCCAAGATGGCGGCGATTGTTGATAGCTATGACGCACTGATAAGCAACCGCGGCTATCGCTCTTCAAAGTCGCCTCACGACGCGCTAGAGCAAATGCTGGCCAGTGATGCTTTTGACCAAGGCTTGGTCGCATCGTTTATCGAGGCCATTGGGCTTTATCCTGTCGGCTCGTTAGTTCATCTGAAAAGCGGAAAATTAGGGATTGTAGTGAGGCATAATAAGCCACTCAAGCCCGATATCATGACCTTTTACAGCATCCGCAATAGACACCACACCGAGGTTAGGCTGCTTGACTTAACGAAGTCTACCGACAAAATCTCGGGAGCGGTGCGCCCCGAAGAGTTCAACATTGATTTACCTAAGTTCTTTAAGTCAGTGTTACTGCCATAACTCAATATTTTTGGAGCAAGTGCTCTTCGCCTGCATTCATTTACCTCACGATATCGATATATTCTTCGTCATTGATGCGCAGGCACAATACTGTCGTTTAAAAAATTGCACAGCATTCGGTTATTGTCTGCGGGGCGTAATCTTAGACAATAACGCTTGATTGCGGGGCGAATTGAGGATGTTTTGGGAGATCTTCGCCTTCGCGAAGATGACGAGGGGTGACGATGATGGTGGGGCGGCGAAGATGACGATGGGGGCGATGATAACGGTGGGGGGCGGGATCTGAAACGTGAGTGAATCAGATCCTATTGCTTACCAATCAGATAGCGCGTTCATGGTAAACGTTTCGCCTTTAAACGACAGCACAATCCGCTCTGATTCTATTTCAACAATCGATAGGCCATCATCAATAAAGTCACCCTCAGACAGGCGTCTACCGTTCACTCTCACCCAGCGATCTTGTGGATTAGATGCGAACATATGTGCGCTAAAGCTCATAGCAGGCATTTGCGTTAGCACCGCAGGAGGCAATTGGTCTATGCGCACGGTTTGCTTAGGAGAGGCTTGAGCTTGGGGCTCTGGTGATCTTAAGTCTAATACCGGCCCGACGTTGTCATTTCGCAAAAATTCGCTTAAATCAACTGCTTCGCTTGGCGGGAGCGACTCGCTTGATGAGACATCTTGCTCAGCCTCGAGCTGGGCTGCGGCTCGGTTTACTCGATTGAGTAAGTCTGAAGATAATGCACTGTTTGTAGTCGGGTTTTGATCGCTCCCTGCTGAGTTTTGATTAAGGTCTAAAGACTCATCAGCACCATAACCGAGCACCGTTTCGCCTTCATTTAATACAATGCCATTAATGCTCTGAAAACTGCGGGTAGCATCTGTATTTGTCGAACTCGATGTTTGGCTTGCAGCTGGTTGCTCAATATCTGGCTGTGACTCACTGTTGACTTGCTCATCAGCCACAGGTGTTGGCGCACTCGTCGCTACTTGGTTTGCAGTGCGCTGCGTATCGACTGCGGATGAGGAATTATCAGGTGCCTTGCTTATTGTGCTTGCTGGAGCCGATGGCATATCTTCGCCTAATGCATCGTCAGCAAGCGTATTTTGCAATGGCAAAGATTGCACCGTTTGCCTTTGCTCTGAGCCTGTCATAGCAGAAGACGTGCTGTTATCACTAAACGCTAATTGCTTGATCATCATTAGCGCCAAAAAGCCCAAAATAAACCCAGCAAAGATCACGCCGGCCAGTATGGCATAAGGTCGGAAATACAAACGCCATTTAGAAGGCATTTCGTCGATGGCGGGCATAAACAAAGAGCGGTGAAATTGCTGAGAAAGTTGCCTATCCACCACGGCGCTTTGCTTATCTTCTTGCATCAAGCGTTGCGTAGGCGTTAGTTCTGAATATGTATCATCGTCGGCACCCGCCATGCCCTCTTCGGTTTCCAGCGTAAAACTCTGAGCCTCATCTACTTCTAACAGAGTTACGCCCATTTCCGTAAGGCCTTTGACCATGGCCTCAGACTTGATAATACCCACGCGTCTAATTTTTACTGGCCCGTGCTGCTCAATAACACGAGTGACCATCATGCCCGGTTTGAGTTCGTCAATAGGAATGGATTTAAGCATACAGCCCTCCTATTAATAAACCGGCTAAGACAGCCACCACAAAGCTCACAATGTAGCGGCGCTTCCAACTAGCATGCTGTCGCTGCATAACGATATCTTCACCGAGTACTTGAAAACTCGCCGACATCATTACTTGATAATCAATAAAGGGGCGCTGCAGCGAATAGCCCAAACTCATCGCTCGGTCGCACAATAGGTTAATGACGCGTGGAATGCCTCCGGAAATAGCAAACAGCAGTTCAATCGCCGGCTTGGTAAAAGGGCTTTGCTGAAGGTTCGCAACACTGAGCCGATGCTCTACGTATTGGCCAACTTCTTCTTCAGTCAGAGGCAACAGATGATATCTTGCCGTCACGCGCTGGGCGAGTTGTCTAAGCTCATTGCGCCTTAGTAAAAGCTGCAGCTCTGGCTGGCCAATAAGCACTACTTTTAAGAGTTTTTCGCGATTGGTTTCAAGATTAGTGAGCAGTCGCAATTGCTCGAGCACTTCTGGCAGCAGATGCTGTGCTTCATCAATGATTAAAACCGTATTTTTACCTTTTTGATGATTGCTCGCTAATTTAGCAAGAATTTTGTCGGTAAAGGTTTTAAGGCTCGCAGTGCCGCCTTTATATTTAATGCCAAGCTCATCACACACCGTGGCCAATAGCTCAAGTGCCGACAGCGTTGGATTTAATATTAATGCGGTTTGAGTGTCGTCAGACAAATCCTGCATCAGCTTTCGAGAAACGGTGGTTTTACCGGTGCCAACTTCTCCGGTTAACATTACAAAGCCGCCCGACTCTTGCAGGCCAAAGGTCAGGTGCGCCAAGGCTTGTTTATGACGGGTACTCATAAACAAATAGTCAGGGTTGGGCGCAATAGAAAATGGATTATCCGTTAATCCAAAGTAGCTCAAATACACAGCGGTTTCTTTTATTGATGACGGTTATAGTCGCTACGTTATCATGAAAGCCCTGCGAGTCAATATGACTTGTGTGCTTATGAGCTGTTTACATGCAAATCTGCTCGCCACAATGTTAGGGCACGAGCCCAATCTTGTGTTATTTTATGTGTATATTCTATTGATGGTTAAGCGGCAAACATATGCCTTAACCGCCCTATGGACACTCAAGAAATGCAGACATACCTAGTTGGCGGTGCGGTGCGCGACGGCCTACTTAACAGAGTAGTAACAGAGCGGGATTACGTAGTCGTGGGCGCCACACCACAGCAGATGATCGACAAAGGCTTTACCCAAGTGGGTAAAGACTTCCCGGTGTTTTTGCACCCCAAAACAAAAGAAGAATATGCGCTTGCGCGCACCGAACGAAAACAGGGTCATGGCTACAAGGGTTTTGAGTGTGATGCGTCACCGGATATTACCCTTGAACAAGATTTACTGCGCCGAGATTTGACGGTCAACGCTATGGCGATGGATGACGCAGGCAACATTGTCGACCCGTTTAATGGCCAAGTTGATTTGAAAAACCGCGTATTACGCCATGTAAGCGAGGCCTTTGCAGAAGATCCTCTGCGCGTGCTGCGCGTGGCAAGGTTTGCTGCCCGCTACTCGGCTTTAGGGTTCCATATTCATAACGAAACACTGGATTTAATGCGGGATATTTGTGCAAGCCGCGAACTGCAATATCTCAATGCCCAGCGCGTGTGGCAAGAAACTGCTAAAAGCCTCCGAGAAGACCACCCAGACGTATATTTTACAACCTTAAAATCGGTAGGTGCATTAAGCCATTGGTTCCCTGAATTAGAACAACTTTGGGGAATTCCTAATCCCAGCAAATGGCACCCTGAAATTGATACCGGCGTGCATACGATGATGGTTCTGCAACAAGCGGTAGCGCTGTCGGATGAACTGCCGGTGCGATTTGCGGCGCTGGTGCATGATTTAGGTAAAGCATTAACAGACACAACACAGTGGCCTGCCCACCACGGACACGATGATTTGGGGCTATCTGCCATCAATCAGTTTTGTGACCGCTTAGGCGTACCGAATCACGCCCACGAACTAGGGCTATTGGTCAGTGAACACCACAGTGTGGTGCATCGCATGTTTGAAAAGTCTGCCGAAGATATTTTGCGGGTATATGACAAATCTGACGCATGGCGACGCCCAGAGCGTTTTATACAAATGCTGCTGGTATGTAAATGCGACTTTTTAGGACGTAAAAACTTTACAAATCGCCCTTATCCGCAATACGATTACTGGATTAGTTTGCTAGAAGAGCTCAATGCAGTGGATGTCAAAGCAATCGTTAAACAAGGCCTGCGCGGGCCGCAAATTAAAGACGCGGTGCATCATCAGAGACTGCGAATAATCGCTGATTTTATAAGCAAAATACATCTTGAACACACTAAAAACTAACAAGGGATTGTGATGAAATACGGGCGTTAACTTGGTAGATGAGTACAGAGCAGAGATAGACAAGTTCTTAAATGGATTTTCGGTGGCTCAGTAAAGCGAGTAGAAACGCCGTGAACACAAGCATTAGCAAAAAATATAGTGTAAACTTCGCCTCCATTTTTACCTTAAGGGTCTTTTCATGTTTGCAGAATTAGAATTGGACGATGAGCTTTGTCGTGCAGTGGCCGAAATGGGATTTGCTCAGCCCACCAGCGTGCAGTCCTTGGTTATTCCCGATGCAATGGAAGGACACGACATATTAGCTTGCGCGCCTACCGGCACCGGTAAAACAGCGGCTTTTTTGCTGCCTATCTGTCAATACCTACTTGATAATCCTAAGCGCACCGAAGGCAGTACCCGTGCCTTAGTACTGGTGCCTACTCGCGAACTGGCCAATCAAGTTGGCGAGCAAGCTAGAGCAATTATGAAATATACTGATTTAACCTGCGGTGTCATTACCGGTGGGATAAACTATGGCACTGATAAGGCTTTATTAGGTTCGCGGCCAGATTTATTAATTGCCACACCTGGACGTTTATTTGAACACATCGAGAAAGAAGACTGCGACTGCAGAGACATCGAATCTCTTGTGCTCGATGAAGCTGACCGCATGCTCGACATGGGCTTTTCATCTATCGTCTATCAAATAGCCGGTGAAGCCAGATGGCGTAAGCAAAGTATGTTATTTTCAGCAACGCTTTCAAGCCACGGCGTGCGTAACTTTGCAGCTGAACTGCTTAAAGATCCTATCGAAATTAATGCCGTTTCATCGCGTAAAGAGAAAGCTAAAACATTGCAGTGGTATCACTTGTGTGACGACCTTACCCACAAAGAAGCTTTGCTCGAGCACTATTTAAGTAATAACGTTGAATCATGTATTGTGTTTGTGAAAACTCGTGAGCGCCTGCATTTACTCAAAGACAAGCTAGCCAATAAGTATCAAATGGTTTATCTGCAAGGCGAGATGCCTCAAGACAAGCGCAACGAAGCATTGGCTAAGTTCAAATCAGGCGATGCAAAAATTCTTCTATGCACCGACGTAGCCGCTAGAGGCATCGACGTGCCGAATGTCAGCCATGTAATCAACTTTGATATGCCACGCGGCGCAGATGTGTATTTGCACCGTATTGGTCGCACGGGTCGCGCTGGGGCAAAGGGCACTGCTGTATCGTTAATAGAAGCACACGACTACATTTGGGTCGGCAAAATCGAGCGCTACACCAAAGAAAGCTTCAAACCGCGAGTAATCGACGGCCTTAAGCCTAAAAATAAAGCGCCCAAGTTAGTGAAAAAGAGCAAACCTAAAAGCAAAGGCAAGCGTAAGAATAAGGCATTAGGCACTAACAAGCGCAAGAAAAAATGAGTTTATCTTTAAGCATGCAGCAAATAGTGCTAGCAACCGGCAACAAAGGCAAAGTCGCAGAATTCACGTCATTGTTCGAGCAGTACAAAATACAGGTGAGTCCGCAATCAGAGTTTTTGGTCAGCGATGTCGCCGAAACCGGTTCAACATTTGTCGAAAACGCGATTATTAAAGCACGACATGCTGCCAGAGAAACAAAACTCCCCGCCATTGCAGACGACAGCGGCTTGGTGATTGATGCTTTAAATGGTGCACCCGGTATCTTTAGTGCGCGCTATTGCGGGCAACACGGCAACGATAAAGGCAACTGCGATAAAGTGTTGGCTGAACTTGGCAATGAAAAGCGCCGCAACGCACGATTTTTATGCGTGCTTGTGTATTTGCGTCATGCCAATGACCCTACTCCTATTATTTGTCAGGGCGAGTGGCATGGACAAATTACCCTAGAGCCCCACGGTGACGGCGGATTTGGTTACGATCCCATTTTCTATTTACCAGAGCATAACTGCACCGCAGCCGAACTCGACAAAGCGGTTAAAAATGCCCAGAGCCATCGCGGCAAGGCACTTGCACAGCTAATGAAAGACCTGCAACCCTTACTTTGATGAAAGATATCCCCCTTTCACTGTATGTACACATTCCTTGGTGCGTGCAAAAGTGCCCTTATTGCGACTTTAACTCGCATCAAATGAAAGGGGCGATCCCTGAAAATGAATACATCGGTCATATACTCGACGATTTAAGCCAAGACCTTGTCTCCATTACTTATGCTGGCAAAGTACGGGAGGTGTCGACGATTTTCATTGGCGGCGGCACACCAAGCTTATTAAGCATAGAAGGTATTCAGCGCTTAATGACAGGTATTGCAGCTAGAGTACCATTAGCAAAAAATGCAGAAGTCACTATGGAGGCAAATCCTGGTACGGTTGAAGCTGAGCGTTTTGCAGGATTTAAGCAAGCTGGAATTAACCGTATATCGATTGGCGTGCAAAGCTTT
The DNA here is from genome assembly GCF_041380235.1 of Glaciecola sp. SC05. Classification (NCBI taxonomy): domain Bacteria; kingdom Pseudomonadati; phylum Pseudomonadota; class Gammaproteobacteria; order Alteromonadales; family Alteromonadaceae; genus Glaciecola; species Glaciecola sp. SC05. Next base: position 10,966 of record NZ_JBGIYY010000028.1, on the reverse strand, counting down.
CAACAAGCGCATTTAAATCAGCTAGGCCGTATTCATGACGACCAGCAAGCCATCAATGCCATTGAGTTTGCTAAAGACCTATCTTTACGCTCATTTAATACCGACATCATGCATGGCCTGCCCGAGCAAAGCGTAGACAACGCGCTCAACGATGTCGCTCAAAGTATCTCGCAACATGCGCCGCATATCTCGTGGTATCAGCTCACAATTGAACCAAACACGCTGTTTTATTCAAAACCGCCTGAGTTGCCCGACGATGACGTCTTATGGGAAATTCAATTGCAAGGTCAGCGTTTATTGCAGTCTCACGGCTATACGCAATACGAAATATCTGCCTACAGCAAAGCGGGGCACCAATGCCAGCACAATCTTAACTATTGGCGCTTTGGCGATTATTTAGGTATCGGTTGTGGTGCCCATGGCAAAATTACTGACCTGAACAGCGGAATTATCACTCGTACCGAAAAAGTCAAACACCCAAAAGGCTACATGGATTTATCTAAGCCTTATTTGTACAAGCAAAAGCAAGTACAACATGATGAGCTCGCCTTTGAATTTTTTATGAATCGCTTCCGATTGCTAGAGCCCTGTCCGAAACAAGACTATGTGAATCTTACAGGGCAACAACTTAGCCCAAAAGAACTTCAGCAGTTAGACGACGTGCAAGCAAAAGGCTTGCTGCATGAATCGCCTAGTCATTGGCAAGTTACCGAGCTGGGGCGGCGATACTTAAACACCCTGCTGTCTGAGTTTGTGTAGTCTTGTTAAAAGATGCCGTTGGCACATTCGTGCATAAAAGTGCTAATATCTTGAGCCTCACATCACCAACTTAAGTCAACGCTAAGCCATATGAATTCAACATCGGCTCCATGTGACAACAAGCCCCCACGCGGCGGTAACGCGATTGTCGAAAAGCTCGCGAACATTTTGCTAAAGATAAGCGGTTGGAAGATAGAAGGCAGCTTGCCCGATTACCCTAAAATGGTCATCGCGGTCGCGCCACATACTTCAAATTGGGACTTCTTTTTGGGCTTGGCGGTTTTATTTTCATTACGCATCAAGATAAAATTCTTGGGAAAACACAGTATATTTGTGCCCGTAGTAAAGCAATTTTTAGTGGCCATTGGTGGTATTCCGGTGGAGCGCTCCTCCGCTCATGGCGTTGTTGAGCAAATTGTCGATAAATTCGCCGCAGAGCCGAAAATGATTTTGGCGGTTGCACCAGAGGGCACACGCTCACCCATATTCCCGTGGAAAACCGGCTTCTTGGCAATCGCGCATAAGGCCAAGGTGCCATTGCTATTAATTGGTTTTGATTTCAAACAAAGACGCGTGGTGGTTGGCCCTACCGTGCATAGCCAAGGAAATTTCGAAAAAGACATCGAAACCGTTTATGCATTTTTTAAAACCTTGCCGGCAAAATACCCTGAAAACACTTTGTATGAGCCGCCTGCAGCTAAATAAAAAGGCATGTGGGTTGTTTAAGACATACGCCTAGCTGACCAATTGTAAATATTTTAGCCAGTATTATTCCCAATTTAGTGCATTAATGATGGTAGAAATACTATACTCAATAGCCAAGACACAATGCTTGCCCTAAAACTGCTCACTATGATTGCTTAACCGAAGTCGACACTATGGATTTAAACAAACACATTGCATGCCACCATTGCGACCTGTTAATTCGTCTTCCAGACGAACTAGAGGTTTATCAAAAGGTATGCTGCCCACGTTGCTTCAGCGAGCAATTTGTGATCAGAAAAAATCCCTTAGATAAAACCATCGCAATCGCATTGTGTGCATTAGTCCTGCTCGGTCTTTCTATTAGTTTTCCATTTTTGAGCATTGAAACTGCAGGTAGTATTAATACCATATCGCTTTTACAGTCACCATTAGCGCTCTATGATGAAGGTTACAGCATGATCGCATTGCTGGTGCTGGCCTGCGTTATTTTGCTGCCCGCCATTTACTTATTGAGCCTGCTGGCGATGTTGTTTCCGGTGTATGTTTTTGGCAAAAATCAGGCCTCGGTATTTTATGCAAAAATTGTCACCGCATTGCTGCCTTGGATCATGGCGGATGTATTTGTTATAGGGGTATTAGTGGCCTTGATTAAACTTATGGATACCGCTGAGATAGTCCTAGATATTGCGTTTTGGTCTTACATCGCGTTTACGGTAATGTTTATCATCATCACCAACATCGTAAGCAAGCGGCAGCTTTGGTATTGGGTCGAAAATGGAAAATAAGGCACAAATAATGAAATCAGCCGCAGAGCAAGGTGTAGCAAGTTGTTCTCGATGCCTGACCTTGAGCTATATTGAACATAAACGCTGCCGACTGTGCGACAAGAAATTGTATTTGCGACCGCCCCGCAGTGTGCAAAAAACACTCGCGCTGTTGCTCACTGCATTGATATTTTATATTCCAGCCAATTTGTACCCGATAATGAGCACTACCTTACTTGGCGATGAGATTGCTTCCACTATCATCGGTGGCGTCGTGCTATTTTTCAATCATGGTTCCTATTTTGTTGCTGGGGTGATATTTACCGCCAGCATTGTTATTCCCATCGCTAAAATGATGGTGATTTTGTGGCTATGCTATTGCGTGCATAGCGGTCGTATCAGCCCACAAAAAGAGCTCACCAACATGTATCAAATCGTCGAATTTATTGGCAAATGGTCAATGATTGATGTTTTCGTGGTAGCTGTTTTAGTCGCTTTAGTGCAAATAACTGGCATTATGTCGGTGCATCCCGGGATTGCATCACAGGCATTTGCCATCGTAGTAATATTAACGATGCTTTCAGCACAGCAATTTGATATACGCTTAATATGGGATAATATGAACGCTCACCGCCAAGATTTAACACCTGCAGGCAACCAATGACTGACGAAGTAGTAGACGCAAAACCGATCATAAAGCAAAAGTCTCGGATTTCTCCCATCTGGTTTTTGCCTATTATTGCGGCGATCATTGGTGTGGGGATGCTTTATCAAGAATGGCAAGACCAAGGCCAGCAAATCACGATTAGCTTTGAAAATGCCGAAGGTTTAGAAATAAACAAAACCAAAGTAAAGTTTAAAAACGTGAATATCGGCACCTTGCAAAGCATTGAATTTAGTGAGGATGGCGACGGTATTTTAGCCAATTTGATTATTGAGCGCGACATGACTCGCTTCTTGCGCACCGACAGTCAATTTTGGGTAGTCCGCCCACGAGTAGGCTCGAGCGGTGTGAGCGGCATAGGTACCTTGTTATCAGGTGCATACATCAACCTAGAGCCGGGTAAAGATCAATCTATTAGCAGCAATTTTATTGGCTTAGAATCTCCTCCTGTGGCGTCACCTAACGACGAAGGCCTAAAGCTTATTTTGGTTTCAGACGGCGGTAAAGCTCTCGGAGAAGGCAACCCTGTTTTATATAGAGGCTTTGAAGTTGGTGCGGTTGAAGCAGTTAACTTTGATGTCAAGTCTCGCGAAATAAGCTACGACATATTTATCAAGGCTCCATACCATCGCCTGATCACTACTAATACCTACTTTTGGAACGCAGGCGGTTTTGAACTAAGCACGACTGGGCTGGGCGTTTCAGTAGACTTTGCATCGGTCGAGACCTTTTTATCCGGTGGTGTGGTATTTGATATTCCCGACGACCTGCCGCTGGGCGAGCGGATCACTGAAATAACTGACTTTAAACTATACGCAAGCAAATCAAGCGTCACAGAAGATCGCGCCTACGAATATTTAGAATACGCGATATTAGTAGAAGATTCGGTGGCAGGCATTCAAATCGGTACCCCTGTGGAGTATCGAGGCATTCGTATCGGCAGAGTGGCTAAACCATATTTAGGCTTTCATCAAACCAATCTTATTGCACCCGGTGAAGAACGCATACCCGTGATTATTCATATTGAACCTCGTCGATTAAGTCAAGACGGCAGTTATTCATTGGAGTGGTTTGATCGCCAATTCAAACAGTGGATACAAACTGGGCTTGCAGCGACTATCGAAACAGCCAATTATCTCACCGGTTCGATGAAAGTAAGTTTGGATATGAGCAATGAACTTACCAGCGAAATAACATTTTTTGGAGACTACATGGTGATCCCTGTTGGGCCAACGGGATTCGCAAGTATTTTAGAAAAGACCGATAAGCTGCTCGCAAAACTCAACGCGCTAGATGTTGAATCTATTATCGCGTCGGTCAACAATACCATGGCGACTGCCGACACTACACTCAATAGCGCTAACGACGCCGTCATTGCGACTCAATCGGTGATCGAAAACATGAATCAAACCCTGCTTGAGGGACAAGAGGTAATGAAAGGGCTTCAGCCAAGCTCGCCTTTATACCAAGAGCTGCAAGGTAATCTGATAGAGTTGCAAAACACCATGGACCGCTTACAGCCTTTCTTGGAGCAAATAAGCGCAAAACCAAACCTGTTGATATTTAGCGATGAGCCAAGTGCTGATCCAGAACCCAAACGGAAAAACCCATAATGTTATTTCGCATGTTCGTCATAATCACCGCCCTCTCATTAAGTGCTTGTGGCGCGGTGGCACCGGTTCCTACTATGCAGCATTATTTATTGGACGTTGCGCCGAAGCAAAACAGCGGCAGCGCGGGTGCACAAATTGCGCAAGTTAGAGTGATTTCAATGCCTGATTATTTAAATCAAAGTTCGCTAGTAATGATGGTAGATGATCATCGCATGCAAATTGCGCGCTATCACAGTTGGGCAGACCGACTTAACGATAGCGTCGCTCGTATCGTTGAGTATGAATATAATAAACGGCTGGCGAGTGGTGTTGAAATCAAAGACTGCCAATATTGCTACAGCATTGCCCTATCAATTGAACATTTCTATCCGACATCCGAAGGTGACGTCTATTTGGTAGGCTACTATCAATATGAAACTGAACAAAGGGAAACGGTAAAACAGAGGTTTAATTTAAGCGGCAAAATGAAAGCTGATGGTTATCAAGCAGCAGTTGCTGAAATGCGGGCACTGTTGGTATTGTTGAGCCAGCAAATTGCGGAACAATCCCGACCTTAGTGTTAGGCCATTTAAAGGCTTCTTTCTCAGTAAACTGGCTAGCCACTGGGGCTCGCAATGATTGGGTATGGTCAATTATGCATGCTGAGTACGCAGCATAATCCCTTGCTCTGGCACCGGCATCTCGACTTGGACAAATTCAGTTGAGCATTTTACCTTGCTGGCTTGCATCCGCCCTGCCTTCAAATGATGCAAATGATGAGTAAGCGTACAGAATATCTGCCCATTGTTGGGCTGAGCGAATGCGCATAATGGGTTATCCCTATTTAGACAACATATTAGTCATGCGTGTCGCTTGCTAGACTAGGTGTGGTTGTTTTGACTGACACGAAGCAGCCGCTTCGCTAAATATTACTGATAAATTACTTTATAACAATTAGCTCCGATTACTTACGAATAATTCTATGGTTTACGATTATTGGTTTTTCTTGCCTCTCTAAGTTACTCACTTGGGTTGATAATTTTTGGCGAACATAGAAATAGCTATCATCATGGCCGCAATACGTATAACTAATTGCAAAATTACTTTTTCTATCGGCGTGCTGTAATTTCAAAACACCACCTTTTTGAACATGATATACCAACTCGGTAGTCGCCTTTCCTAATGCGAAAATAGAAAACTTGGACACCTCAAATGCCGCATAATTTTCACTAATAACCGAAATAGTCGCTATTTCATTTATAGAAAGCGTTTCTGCATTAAAGTTAAATTCGCATGCATCAAGGGTATTTGGTGGCTCGTAGCTAATGCTAGCTTGGCTATGTGAAAAAAAAGGAACTATAATTAATAATAGTAAAAGTCTGCAGCTTGAAAGCTTCATTAATACAATCTCCAAATACAAAATGCTGCTGCTACTAAACCAGAAGCAAAGATTGATTGATTCCAGTTCTTAGAATTAATCCGACTAGCGCTATTCGTGAGGACCCCAAAATTCATTATTAATGCAATTATCAATAGAGCGACCATAATTGGTATTTCATTAACTACCACCGATAAACACAACAACCCAAATAGGAAAGCCGGCACCAAGATTCCAACACCCTTACTCATTCAACTCCTACCTCTGATATTAAATCTCCCATAACTAAGCGCTCAGGAAGAACGGCTAGCCCATCACCCGCTCTGGTGACCCCATGGTAAAAATCGCCTAAGTAAATCGCTGATTTTTGTTGCATATTTAATTTTCGCATTATGGCCATTCTACCGGTAAAGCGACCTAAAATGTATGACCGCTTCGAGTCATTAACCAAAGAGATGGCATCGAATACCTCGGTATGATAGCTTCGAATGGCTCTGAAGACCTGCTCGCGGAACTCACTATCGTGAATAAATTTATTTGCGGTCAAATCAAACAGGCGCGTTCTCAGTCTAAACTGAGCCTCCTTCGCTTCGCCATTTAAGCCATAGGCGTCTGCCGCCGCTATATTTGCCCTATAATACGCCTTGGGTATACTTGCTGCCCCATCAATCAATCCACTCGCAAAAGATGCTGAGTTTTTATTCATTTCTTCAGCTAGCGCTTGCATTTTTTTATCAAATTCACTCATCATTGAGTTTATCGAATCAATAAACTGCTCAAATGTAATACTTTCATTACTACCATTTGCACTATTTATATGAGTTTGAGCTATGGCATTAAAGCCTCTAAAGCCACGCCCTTGGGTATTGTACATGGCCCCATCGTAAGAAAACGTCGTGCTATTGATGCCACCGACACCATTAGTAGTGTCGACTTTGTGCACCACGTACATGCTAGAGGTAAAAGGTAAATTAATTAACACTGACCCCTTAAGCTCTGTTTAACCGCACATGCCCTTTCCGATCCGTTGAGGATGGTCGTCTTTCGCGCTTTTTGCGCAAGATGATCACCGCAGGTGGACACGTGCGGCAACGGATGGCAGGAAGAAGCGCGAGCTTGACCCACACGTATCTGGCGGAAGCAGCTCAATGCCTCCCATAAACAGGCGCTTTTAATTAGCTGTCGGCCACTGCTGGGCGTCATGGAGAACACGCAAGACTTCGATGTAATTTGTACTGATATTCTCTCGGTAGATCACGATAAATGGCACACCATCGATCACCAGCTCTCGCGTATTTTTCAATCGGCCTTGGCGACCGGCTCTCGGGTGATCCGGTAAGATTAGATGCGTGCTATCGATGATATTCATCACAACATCGATAGCAACGATGGGGCTATTCTCTTGGGCAATATGGGCTTCAATTTTCTCTAAATCGATATCTGCAAGGTCAGTCCATTTGAGCTGCACGCTTTGCCTCCCATTTGGCTTTAACATCTGTATGGTCGATCAAGCGCCCTTCATCAGCAGCTTTCACGCCCTTTTCTACTTCACGGATAAACCACTCTTCACGGGCTACATACTGCTTGATAGCTTCTGCCATCAGCCATGCACGGGGTCTATCCATCGCTTCAGCCATTTGACCTACGCGGGTTAATGTTTCGTCATCTAATCTCACTGAGGTAGCTTTTAGAGGCATAGTGATTCTCCGAGGTTCTTTTAGAACCTCAAGTATAGCTAATCTAGCTTTCAATGTCTTCCTCCACTTCTTCAGCGGCTAAGGCAGAGAGTAAGCCCTCTTCGTAAAGTTCGGGGGCTTGCTCTAGCTGCTGTGCTCGCATCATCTTGGCGGGGTGTGTCGCAGTGTGGATGTCTTTTAGTTTTCGGATACTTACTTGTGTGTAGATCTGTGTTGTCTCAAGGCCAACGTGGCCGAGCATGGCTTGGATAAAGCGAACGTCTGCGCCGTTCTCTAGCATCAAGGTGGCCATCGTGTAGTGGAACAAGTGGCAGCTTCCACGCTTGCCGATGCCGGCTTGGTCGATATATTCCCGCACCATCTGCGTGAGTCGATTCGCGGTAAAGGCTTGGCTTAAGTTAGTTAAGAACAAGGTGCCTTCGTCATCGGGCATCGTTAGGCTTGGGGCGTACTTCCACTTGGTATTTCTCGATCCATTTTAAAGCGCGTTCACCTATCGGGATCATTCTGTCTTTTTTGCCTTTGCCCTGTGTGACCATCACGGTTCCGCGTTCTGTATCAATGTCGAACAGTTTTAAGTTAATCAGCTCCATGCGTCTCATACCCTTGCTGTAGTGCGTTTCTAATATCGCTCTATCGCTCACACCGGTTGGTGTGTAGGTGTTGGGCTGATTGATGATGGCTTCTGACTCGGCCACGGTTAATATATTTTTGGAAAGTCGTCGCTCAAGGCGTGGCAAGTCCAAGTCACTGGCGGGGTTATACAGGATGTAGTTTTGTCTGGCTAACCATTTGAACCACGCTTTGATCGGTGCAACTCTAACGTGTTGGCTTCTTGTGCTTAGCGGTTCACCGTCACGTTCTTTGCGGTACATAAGCAGATAACGCTGATAGCGTTCGATAATGGGCTTGGTAATTTCTGGTGGCTTTATTAATCCTCGTTCGTCACACCATTGGATAAAATACCTCCGATACACTTCGCGGTTTTCGATGGTTTTGGGTGAGTAGTTTTTCTCGGCTTGCCACAGTAAAAAACGACGCATGTAATTAAATAGGCTTTCTGGGTCGTTCGTGTCGCCGATAGGTGGACGTGGTGTTTTCTCTCCTTTCTTCGGCGTTGTTAAACGTCAATTGTGATGCTGTCGTTATGATGCGATGCAACTAACTTTTCCACTGGATAAGTGTTATTTTCTTCACTTTCACTATTATTGCCGTTTAAGCCTTTATTTATTGTGGTTTCAGGCGATCTACCACTAGGCGCTTAAACCATAACTGCCAATCGTGGAGCCTAAGCGGTCTTTGTGGGATGTTATTTTACCAAAAGGTGAGGTTCGTTGAAAAAAGAGGGTCCTTAGCTATTGTGCGTAAGCTTGCTTATAGGGCTGCACTTTAAAATTTTTTGCCAACCTAAAAAGCTCTTTTATTTTCAACAAACCTGACCCTTTGATCCCAACGGATGAACACTGGCAACACTATTACCTTGCGACAAGTCTACTTGTGACCATTTCAAATTGACCAACTCAGACACACGTAATGCGTGATGGTAAGCAATTATGATGATGGTACTGTCACGATGACCGCGACGACCAATAGACTTGGCAGCTTTGCTGATGCGTTCAATCTCTGATGATGTTAGATATTCACGTTCACGAACATCTTTATATTTGCGGGTATTGGTAACTTTCGAGTTTTTGGTGTTTGGGGTGGGTGTTCTGTAATCGTCTACGTTGCTGATATTACTCATTCGGCTCTTCGTAACTTTCGAGATTATAGCCCAAAACTGGAAAGATTTATACGGACGGTTTGATGATGGAGATTGCTAGTAATGCTGAAGATGGTGTGAAGCTTTGATGATGGGTAATAGAGTAAGGGCCGAATCCCGCAGGGGTTCGGCCAACAAAAGTCTATATAGGTTTAAAGGCCACATTCTTTTTCTAAATGACTTTTGAGATTGCGATACTCAGTCGAAATATCAGTTTCAATGCTCATGCCGTTTGCTTCAGCTTGAAACCCAGCCCAGAAAACATAAAATTTATGAAGGTCTCTTTCAAAGATTCCCATACATTGAAATTGCTTTCCTAGCTTTGAGCTTGAGGCGAGACCCCAAGTGTTTATCAGGTATTGGTCAAGGTCATACAGGCGCTCTTCAATGTCACTGTCGGGTGTGTAACCATTAAGTGCCTCTCGGTTCTTTCCTAGACCATAGTATTTCGAAAATCTTTTTATAAACTTTGGGGGTAACATTCTACTTAACTCCAAAGCAGCTTCTCGCAACCCTTTTGGTTTCCAGTATTCACCATTTCTTACTTTTGGCGTAACCATTAATGTCGCAAACAGCCCAGAGTAATTGCTGACAGTACCTTTCGCTGCCGATGAACTATCAACAACAATTATTCTAGGTAATGCCTTCGGTAATGATTCTGAGATTCTTTCATAATCTTCGGCCATTGCACATCCCGTAGAAACAAACATAATAGACAAAAATGTAACTTTTATAATGTTTAGCATTATTCAATCCTTAATTTGACGAGCCATATGGGGTCATACATGATGAGCCTCCTGAGCATATCGACTCACCTTTCGCTCCCCATCTCTGTCTGGTCCTCTTGGCGATTGATTTATTGATGAACCTGACATCTCCCTTAGGAGTTCGGACATAATATCCGGGGGTTGAACCGCTTAGAACTGCTTGCGCATCAGTTTTACTAAAGCCTTCCTGATTTCCTCGTCCTCCGGGATGAGTATGTAGAGTGTCCTTAATCTTCCAGCTAGTTGGCTTTCTAATTCCGACATTCATATTAAAAGTAGCAGGAACCTCAACGGCATTGGTGAAATAGTAGTTGCCGTTATCTGCCTTTATAAGAAAGCCAATAAGCTCAGTGTTTTTATCCGTATTCTGGTAAGCATCTTCATTTTGTTTGTAAAATGCCAAGGCGGCTTCGTGTGGGTCTTCCCAGCCATCGTCATGGCCCTTGATTTTGTCAATTTTAAAGTTAACATCAACTTCTTCAGGTTTTTTACCACCGACCCTAGAGCCTGAAATGTCAGAGTTTTCTACATTGGTACCAAAATTATCATCTTTTGACTCTTCACTTTCAATATCTGCAGCAGATTCAGGAGGAGTGTTGTTCTGTGGTGAAGCATTTGCGCCATTGTTACCTGTACTTTCCTTACTCGGCCTACTCGACCACCCAGTAGCATTGCATTCACTGCTATCTAACTTACAAATTGAATTTTTGTCTTTAGGTGGCTCGTAACACTGCACTCCACTGGCATCACAATCAGGAGCATATCCAGTCGGGTCGGTCCCTGCAAGTGGATTATTCATGATATACGAATAGGGATTGATACCTTGAGAGCCCCCATGAATAAAAGGATCAACCGACATAAACCGCCCAATATTGTAG
>NZ_JBGIYY010000027.1:0-44688 GCF_041380235.1 Glaciecola sp. SC05 | reverse complement strand
GTGGTGCCTTTAGGGTGCAAATCAACACTCCTCAAGCCGAATGGTTTGACGGTGATGAGGTGGATGGAGGGGTGAATGTAGTGTCTTACAAAATAGGTCAAAACAAAGCAACAATTCAGCTTGAGAACGGTTACATTTTTCATATTCACTACCAGCAGCAAAAGGTTTCGATATTGTCACAGATAAGATCATACCTTGCTCGTGAGTGTTGTGAAATTGATACATAACAAGCAACTGAATTAAGAGCCACACACTGTGTCATGCCATTGGCGGGGAAGAACCCTCTAGTATTTGGTCTGCTTTTTATTGGGGTACTCATGAACGTCAGCTATCGGGAAAAGATAGTCTCATTATCAAGTTCTAAACAATCGTAAATTCACCTCACATATCATTAGAGCTAAAATCACCTTTTCACTCTAATGATGCCAAATACAAAAAAACATCAACGGCAGGAAACTGCCCAAAACTGCCCTTTATGCATCAAGGTACGATGCCCTTTTCCTAATCTACAGTGTTCAATTGACTAATTTCTAGCTTTTGCAATTTATGTAAACAATGCATCCCATTGCGCATCTAGGTGTTGGTGAGCATCTTTGATTGGATTCGCTGTGTACTTTCCGTTGTTGCAACTGACAATGCCGAATCAGGTTAATTTCGTCAACGCGTCCTCAATTTCAAAATCAATCTGATACTCAAATCTTGTCTTGAACCAGTCTTCAATTTTTTCATCTAACTGCTGACTTGATAGAGGCTGTTTATCTATCAGCAAAAAATAGTAGGCAAGTATTGCTTCTTTGCATTCTTCTTCTTCGGCCGCATCAACCAAGTGGTGAAACACTCCGGCATTATTGTCTAAATTTTTGAAATAGAGATTGTCTGCCAATGCTTTCATAAATTTGAGCTTTCGGTTTTTAAATTTACTCCACTCTTTAAAAATAAATCCGCCCAACACCCCAAAGCCAATGCCTAAAGCAAGAAGTTCTTGAGTGCCGATATTTACTTCTTTGTCTGACAAACCAAACCAGAAGCTGAACACGCCTGCCAGCAATAAGATTGAAGCTCCCAATTTAGTAACCAATACAACTGTACCTCCGACAAGGGCTGAACCGCCAATGATCGCTTTATCGATATTACGCATACGAACTTCACTGTTTGGAAACAGCATTTCTAAGTCGGCTTTAGGTACATTTTGAAAAAGTTTGATAATCGTTGAGCTGGGCTCAAAATGACTCACACTGCGCTTCCTATTTTGGAAATATTTGGCGTCTTTAAATTTGATGTAAATGGCAACTTTATCGTAATTAGTAAAGCTAACCTTTTGTTTTTTCAGTCCCCAAAACTTCACAATAGTTTCGGTTTTTTGATGCTCGCCGCGCCGATAAAACACCACCTTAGAAAAGTCTTCAAATTCAACCGCTAGGCGCACTTTAAATAGAGACTCCTCTTTTAAGGCATCGAGCAAGTCTTGATCAGTTACTTTTTCAAAATTAGCGGCGTTTAAAACCTCAGAAAATGTTTGCGAAAAGATTGTTTGTTTAGCATCTAGGGTTGCCATACTCGGCTTTTCTAAGGCGAGCGTATCAGCATTCGGATCAAAGGGCGCATAGTTGTCTTTTAATCTCTCTAGTGTTTGGTGGTACTGAAAATGTAAAGTACTTACCATCAGCTTGCAGAGTCGCTCAAATGAAGGTTTGTCTTGCTCACTTAAGCTGCCTTCATTCACGCAGGCCTGCAGTAAATCTGATTTTCTGACCGGAATAAATCTGTCTTTTTTGATGCTTTCTCGCATATGCTATTTACTCTTGGTACTGAGTATTTGCTTGTAACACTTCAAAACTATTGAGTCCTTACCACAATTATGTGTGCTGATTTTCACATTGGCTCTATACCCAATCACGCTCTCGGAATGCCCGTAAGGTTTCAACAAATTGTTGGGTCTGGTCGGGCGTGCCTAAAGAGATTCGATTCCAATATGGGCTTTCGGTCATTTTACGTCCCACCTTAATATTGTTTTCAAGCATTTTGCTGGTATAGCTTTCTAGGGGTTTGCCGAGACGATGCAAGATAAAGTTGGTGTGGCTTGGCACATAATCTAATGAAAGTTCATCCAAGGCTGCTGTCAAAATTTTCTTTGAGTGTGCGTTTGAAGCTAAGCTTCGGGCATAATATTCGGTGTCGGTCAGCGATGCAGACGCAGCAGCAATGCCGGCTACATTGATGTTAAACCCGGCCGCAAAGGGCTTAATAAGCGCGGCCATTTTTTCTGTCGCCAATCCATAGCCCATACGCATACCTGCCATACCGTATATCTTTGAAAAGGTTCTGCTGACGACTACCTTGTCGTTACCTGCTTGAATCATCGACAGCATGCTTTGGTAATCATCTATGCCGACTGCATAATCATAATAGGCTTCATCAATTAAAAAGATATGATTGTCGGGCGCATTTGATATCCAATTGACTAGGGCTTGATGCTTAACGATGTTGCCAGTTGGGTTATTAGGGTTACACAGATTGATAAGAACCGGCGTATTCTGTTTCAGTGCAATGGCTTTCATAGCAGCAATGTCGATAATAAATTCGTCATCTACCGGCACACCAATGACTTTCATACCGTGGTTTTCACTATAACCTTTGAGAGCACCAAAGGTAGGTGTGGGTTCAATCACCACAGCGTTTTGCGTCGCCGCATAGGTGACTACAGCGCTCAGTATTTCAGTTGAGCCATTGCCTAGGATCAACTGTTGCTCACTTACCTTGTGATGCGCTGCGAGTTCGCTGACAAAGCCGTTGTAATGCTCAACCGCGTATCGATTCCCAAACTGTATTAAAGCCTGTTTTGCCGCATTCATTGCCTTGACGGACATACCTAGAGAGTTTTCATTGAAGTGCAGCGGTAACATCTCAGTGCTTTGTCGAATTAAAAATTTTGCTGCGGTCTCAGCAAAAATTGACGGCGCATAACTGGCAACGGCAGCTAATGTCGCGCCATATCCGAGTTTCAATAAAAAGTTACGGCGTGAACGTAAATCAATATGTGCTTTCAATAGTATGCCCTGCAAATAGAAATCAGAAACTTCACTCTATGTAATAAATCAACTCAGCACAAGATCAACTGAGCTGATTTAGTCTGAGCATAGATTATGGTAAGAGCCGATATTAGTGTTGTGATCACCATATTGTAAATATGAACAACAAGAACTTAGCGACTTTGACCTGTGCAAACCGCTTACACACTAAGAGTCTCTGAACGGGCTTTTTAAGAGCAGCAGAAAATTTCAGAAATAGTAAATACAACCGATAATATGGATAACGAATATATTGTGACCTTTGCGATTAATGAATCAGATTTCTTTGCTCATCCTCATTGTGCTCTTAGCATCTTTAATTTTTAAAGACGCTTATGCTGCTGACGAGATGATTCAAGAAGATCAAATGCTTGATAAAATCAGTGAATTATACCATCGCGACACTAACTCACCCTCCTCAAAACTAACCACTACCAAAGAATTAGAAGTACTTGCGCGTAACAACAATTGGCAAAATGCATTGTTAAAGTTGAAGATACTTGAGGCGCAACTGCAGGTTGAAATGCGCGACCTACCCACAGCTGAAAAAATTATTGACGAGCTTGAGAGAACAAGCGACAGGTCCCTTGAATTAGAGAATAAAGTCAAGATACAGCTAATTCGCCTTAAAATTTTTGATAATTCAAAAAGCATTAATGACATCGAACGCTTGCATGAAGAGTTATTAGCAAGCGTGGATATTTTAGCCTCAGAAGATTTGCAGTCGAGGGTGTATCAACATGTTGGAGACAGTCATACTAGGCTCGAAGAATATGGTGCTGCGATAAGGTACTTAAGCTCAGCTTACAACATCTCTAAAAACATCGATGATGTGCGCGGCATGGCAAATCAGCTCAATTCATTGGCCGCCATTTACACTATTGAAAAAGATTATAAAACGGCCATTCGCTATTACACTCTTGCTTATGAACAAGTTCAAAAACTCAATAGCGCACATTTTCGGTCAATCATTGAATACAATATCGGCTACAACCAATACCGTGAGGGGAATTTCGAAGAAGCAGAGATCTACTATCTTAGAGCGATTGCCTCTGGCAAAGAAGCCAACTTTGAAGCAATCGGGGTCTATGCTCGACAGCAGATAGGCGTCTTAAAGCTACAAAGTCAAGAGTGGGAAGAAACCATTGAATTGAATCAACTAGCTTTTGATTTTTATGAAAAAGTTGGCGATACCGTTAGGCAGTTTTTTTCAGTAAATACCATGGCTCAAGCTGCATTAGGTATGAAGGACTTTGACGCAGCAACTCGCTATCTGCAAACAAGCTCAGAGCTGGTAAGCATACTCAACGTGCCAGACCGGCAAATCGAATTCAATAGCTTAGCTGCGGACGTCTACTATCAGCAAGGACAATATCAAAAAGCCTACGATGTGCTTAAAGACAATTTTCAACTGCAGCAAAGTACTTTTGATGACAAACAAGAAAAGCAGGCGCAAAAACATAAGATTGAGTTTGATACCGCACTAGTTCTAAGCCAAAACGAAGCCTTAACCGCACGTGAAAAACTTAGTCAATCTGTCATTACAGAACAGCTGCAAAAAGAACGTTTTTTAAGTTTAGTAATTGGGCTCACCATCTGTTGTTTTTTGCTTATAGGCTGGATTTTAATCAAGCAAATAAGAGTACGAGATAAGTTCAAACAACTGGCATTCATCGATGCACTTACCAATTCGCCAAATCGTAGAGCGATTCTGAACACCGCCGAAAATGTCTTTAATGAAGCAAAAGATAGTGCGAATAGTCGCTTTTTCATAGGCGTGATTGATATCGACTATTTTAAGCGGATTAACGACCGTTTTGGACACGACGTAGGCGACAATGTATTGTTTACCTTCGCTAAAGCTTGTAAGAAAAACGTAAAAGAGGGCGAGTTTTTTGGTCGCTATGGCGGTGAGGAGTGGCTACTGGTATTGCCGAATAGCAGTGAAGCCGATATCGCTAGAATATTTAAATGCGTGAGGGCTTATGTTAACGAAAAGACCATTGCGGGCATTCCTGATGATTATGAAATAACATTTTGTTTAGGCGCCGCGCAGTATGACAGCAAGCAAGACAACGAAGTAAATGATGTCATCACAAGAGCCGACAAAAAGCTCTACGTTGCAAAAGACAACGGACGAGACCAATTACAAATAGACGCAAAGCAATAATGAGCTGTAAACTCCGAAGGTTAACGCCGATAATACAGAGGTCTTTGCTCACATTTTAGCGAGTAAATAAGTGCTCTAAACCTTTGGCACCCTGATAAACCCTTCCATCAATATTCGAGCGCTTCTGCTCATCGACACTTTTTCAACCTGCCATTGCCCATCGACGCATGCAGAAGTCGCACCCACGCAAAGCGTGCCAGATGGATGCCCAAAGGTGACTTGCTTACGTTCACCACCGCCGGCCGCTAAGTTCACTAAGGTGCCTGGAATAGAGCCTGCGGTGCCAATTGCAACGGCAGCTGTGCCCATCATGGCATGATGCAGTTTACCCATCGACAGCGCGCGCACCGACAAATCAATATCACTAGCTTCAATGTGCTTTCCACTTGAACTCACGTAATTAGCAGGAGGCGCAACAAAGGCAATTTTAGGGGTATGTTGACGATCTGCAGCCTCGCCCAAATTCTTTATCAAACCCATTTGCAATGCCCCGTACGCACGCATGGTTTCAAATCGGCTGAGCGCTTCGGGGTCACCGTTAATCGCTTCTTGCTGTTCAACGCCGGTATAACCAATGTCAGCAGCATTTAAAAAGATAGTAGGGATCCCCGCATTAATAAAAGTCGCGTCAAACTCACCTACGCCGGGCACCACTAATTTATCGATTAAATGCCCGGTAGGAAACAGCGCGCCTTCGCCGTCGGCGGGGTCGACAAATTCGACTTTGACTTCTGCCGCCGGAAAGGTCACCCCATCTAGCTCAAAGTCACCGGTTTCTTGTACTTTGCCGTTGGTCATAGGTACGTGGGCAATAATCGTTTTTTGAATGTTTTCTTGCCAAATCATCACCTCGGCAATGCCGTTTTCAGGGAGTTTTATCGCATTGACTAACCCATTTTCGATAGCAAATGAACCCACTGCCGCAGTTAGGTTACCGCAGTTACCACTCCAATCAATGTGCGGCTTGTCGATGGCAACTTGTCCAAATAGATAATTAACATCGTGGCCTGACTTATCGCTTTTGCTTAATATCACGGTCTTACTTGTACTTGAAGTAGCACCGCCCATGCCGTCGGTATGCTTAGCATAAGGGTCAGGGCTACCAATGGCGCGCAACAGCAGTTTATCTCTGGCTTCGCCGGGCACTTGGGCAGCTTCTGGTAAATCTTCTAGCGCAAAAAACAAACCTTTACTGGTACCGCCACGCATGTAAGTTGCGGCTATTTTTTGTTGCGGTGCATACATACTCATACTAAACCTCAATAACGCGGCATCATTACTTACCACTATTTATTGTAAATACCTTAAAAAATGATACTAAACACTAACTTGCCGAGGCTAAAAAGTCTTCAGCAAAACGTTGTAATACACCACCAGCTTCATAAATGGATAGTTCTTCAGCGGTGTCTAATCTGCAGGTTACCGGCACGGTCATCTGCTCGCCAGTAGCCTTAGTAATAACCAACGACAAATTTGTTCCAGGTTGACAGTCACCCTTAATATCAAAGATTTCGGTACCGTCTAAGCCTAATGTGAGTCGGGTTACGCCTTCTTTAAACTCTAAAGGAAGCACCCCCATACCAATTAAGTTCTGACGATGAATTCGCTCAAAGCCTTCTGCCACTATTACTTCAACACCCGCTAATCTAACGCCCTTAGCAGCCCAATCACGAGAACTACCTTGGCCGTAGTCTGCGCCAGCCACAATGATCAAGGGCTGCTTGCGCTCCATATAGGTTTCAATCGCTTCCCACATGCGTAAAACCTTACCTTCAGGCTCCACTCTTGCGTATGAACCCTGTTTTACTTTGCCGTTTTCTGTGACCATTTCATTTAATAGTTTTGGATTAGCAAAAGTAGCTCGCTGAGCGGTTAGGTGGTCGCCGCGATGGGTTGCATAAGAGTTAAAGTCTTCTTCAGGCAGCCCCATTTTATGAAGATATTCGCCGGCGGCGCTGTTCATCTGAATCGCATTAGAGGGCGATAAATGGTCGGTCGTAATATTGTCACCTAATATCGCTAGCGGCCGTAATCCGGTAAGTAAACGCTTACCAGCTAAAGCACCTTCCCAATATGGCGGACGACGAATATACGTCGACATTTCGCGCCAGTCGTAAAGCGGGTTTAAGTTTTGCGCCTCGACTTTGATATCAAACATCGGCTCATAGACTTTACGGAACTGCTCTGGTTTAACCGAGGCTTTTACCACGGCATTAATTTCTTCGTCACTTGGCCAAATGTCTTTTAATAAAATGGGCGTTCCGCTCTCATCAAACCCTAGGGGATCGCGTTCAATGTCAAAACGAATGCTGCCAGCTATGGCATACGCCACCACTAGCGGAGGCGAGGCTAGAAAGGCTTGATCGGCGTGCGGGTGAATACGTCCGTCAAAATTACGATTACCGGAAAGTACCGCGGTCGAATATAAGTCTCGGTCTATAATTTCTTTCTCAATTTTAGGATCTAATCGACCGCTCATACCATTACACGAAGTACAGGCAAAGCCGACTACATCAAAACCTAAACTTTGCAGCTCTGGCAACAGCTCTGATTCTTCTAAATACAGCTGTACAGCTTTTGAACCCGGTGCTAGCGAGGTTTTCACCCAAGGTTTACGGGTTAAGCCAAGTTTATTGGCATTGCGAGCAATTAAGCCTGCCGCAATCATGTTGCGCGGGTTACTGGTGTTGGTGCAAGAGGTAATAGCCGCAATAATCACCGCGCCATCTGGCATAAGGTCGCCATCTACTTCGTATTTGCCAGCAATACCTTTACTTACCAAATCGGTCGTAGCCACCCGCGCATGGGGGTTCGAGGGGCCAGCCATATTGCGCACAACGCTTGATAAATCAAAGTGCAACACACGCTCATATTCAGCGTCAACCATGCCGTCGGCCCATAAACCGGTATGTTTGGCATAGTTTTCAACAAGCTTGACCTGCTCGTCTTCACGGCCGGTTAAAGTTAAGTACTCAGTGGTTTGTTCGTCAATATAAAACATCGCAGCGGTGGCGCCATATTCGGGCGTCATATTTGAAATGGTAGCTCTGTCGCCAAGGGTAAGGTGCTTGGTTCCTTCACCATAAAACTCAAGGTATGAAGACACTACACGCTCTTTGCGTAAAAACTCAGTAATGGCCAACACGATATCGGTCGCAGTGATCCCAGGTTGTGGCTTGCCGCTCATCTCAACGCCGATGATATCGGGGAGTCGTAAGTAAGAGGCGCGTCCTAACATTACGCTTTCAGCTTCAAGGCCGCCCACACCAATCGCAATTACGCCTAATGCATCTACCATTGGAGTGTGACTATCGGTGCCCACTAGAGTATCCGGAAAAGCGACACCATCCCGTTTTTGCACCACCGGCGACATGCGCTCAAGGTTAATTTGATGCAAAATACCGTTGCCCTGAGGGATCACGTCAACATTTTTAAAAGCGGTTTTGGTCCAGTTGATAAAGTGAAAACGGTCTTCGTTACGACGGTCTTCTATGTCACGGTTTTTTTGAAACGCACCTTCTTCAAATCCTGCATGTTCCACTGCAAGCGAGTGATCAACCACTAGCTGAGTAGGTACCACTGGATTCACTTTTGCTGGATCACCGCCTTTTAAAGCGATGGCGTCGCGCAAGCCAGCAAGATCAACCAAAGCGGTTTGACCAAGAATATCATGGCACACTACGCGAGCCGGGAACCAAGGAAAGTCTGAATTACGACGACGATAAATAAGCTGCTCTAATGCAGTTTTCAAGTCGGCTGGTGGGCATTTACGCACCAAGTTTTCAGCCAGTACCTTTGACGTGTATGGCAAGCCTTTGTAGGCGTCAGGCTTAATTGCGTTGACGGCGGCTTCGGTATCAAAATAGTCAAGGCGACTATTGGGCAAAGGCTTACGATATTCGTAATTCATACTATCCTCTCATACTAATGCGTGTTGTGGTGCTCATCTGTTTACTCAGACCATTAAATACTAGCTGGGCGCTTATCCGCGCTCATCTATACTAGGTACCGGTCTGAAATCTTCCCCATTGTAGTCAGCCGACGGACGAATAATTCGATTATCTGCGCGCTGCTCCATAACATGCGCAGCCCAGCCCGTCAGGCGTGACATCACAAAAATAGGGGTAAATAACTTGGTAGGGATCTTCATAAAGTTGTAAGCAGAGGCATGGAAAAAGTCGGCGTTACAAAAGAGTTTCTTTTCGCGCCACATCACTTCTTCGCACTTTACCGAAACCGGATACAACAGGGTATCGCCAACTTCAGCTGCGAGCTTTTCAGACCAAGCCTTAATAATCGCATTGCGTGGATCAGACTCAGAGTAAATCGCGTGCCCAAAACCCATTATTTTTTCTTTGCGAGCTAACTTGCCCATCATGCCTTGTTCGGCGTCTTCAACTGAGGTGAAACTCTCAATCAATTCCATTGCGGCTTCATTTGCACCGCCGTGCAGCGGGCCGCGCAGTGAGCCAATCGCACCAGTGATGCACGAATGTAAATCAGACAAGGTAGATGCACACACTCTGGCGGTAAAGGTAGAAGCATTAAACTCATGCTCTGCATATAAAATTAGAGACACATGCATCACTTGCTCAAACAGTGCCTTTGGCTTTTCGCCGTGTAGCAAATGTAAAAAGTGTGCACCAATTGAGTCATCATCGGTCTCAACATCAATGCGCACGCCGTCGTGACTAAAGCGGTACCAGTAACAAATAATAGATGGGAAGCATGCTAACATGCGATCGGCAGCATCCTGCTGCTGTTCAAAATCGGTTTCTGTTTCAAGGTTGCCAAGCATTGAGCAACCGGTACGCAACACATCCATCGGATGTGCGTCAGCAGGAATCCGCTCTAAGACCTCTTTTAGTGCTTGAGGTAATCCACGCAATCCTTTTAACTTTGTTTTGTAGGCGTCTAACTCAGCCTGCTGAGGTAAATTTCCCTTGAGTATGAGATAAGCGACTTCTTCAAACTGACAGGTTTCTGCCAAATCTTTTACGTCATAGCCTCTGTAAGTTAGGCCTGAGCCTGAAACACCTACTGTTGATAATGCGGTTTTACCTGCCACTTGTCCGCGCAAACCTGCGCCGCTTAGTACCTTTGCCATGTGTTGACTCCTACTGCTTTTCGGGGCTGATAGAATTTACCAGCTTTCGATTTAAATTAAATGTAAGTACTTACTTTCTTTAAATTTATTTCTTTTGAGCAAACAAGCTATCTAATTTTTGCTCGTAGTCGTGATATCCCAAGTACTCGTAAAGCTCCATACGCGTCTGCATGGTATCGATAACTGCCTTTTGATCACCGGTTGCTAAGATTGATTGATAGACATTCTCAGCGGCTTTGTTCATTGCACGGAATGCGCTGAGCGGATATAGCACCATCGCGGCGCCCCACTCACCTAGGACCTCTTTATTCCACAGTTCGGTTTGGCCAAACTCAGTGATGTTGGCTAACACCGGCACGTCTAAGGCTTCTGTAAAAGCTCGATAATGCGCTTCGGTTTGAATAGCTTCAGCAAATATGCCGTCTGCACCGGCAGCAACGTATGCCTTTGCGCGCTCAATAGCCTTTTCTAAGCCTTCTTGGGCAAAGGCGTCGGTGCGAGCCATGATGAAAAAGTCAGGATCGGTGCGGGCATCAACCGCTGATTTAATGCGGTCGACCATTTCTTCGGTGCTAACAATTTCTTTATTAGGGCGATGGCCGCAGCGCTTTTGAGCAACCTGATCTTCCATATGCACCGCCGCTGCGCCCGCTTTCTCCATGTCGCGAATCGTTTTAGCAATGTTGAATGCGCCGCCCCAGCCGGTATCAATATCGACTAATAAGGGCAAGCTGCTTGCTGAGGTAATGCGCAGTACATCCGCCAACACATCGTTTAGTGAGGTCATGCCTAAATCAGGCAAACCGTAAGAGGCATTTGCAACACCACCGCCTGACAAATAAATGGCTTTGTGGCCTATTTTTTCAGCCATGATCGCGGTATACGCATTAATGGTGCCTACCACCTGCAGTGGTTTGTTGTTTGCTAGTGCGTTTCTGAATTTTTTGCCTGCACTTATGTTTGCTTCACTCATCAGCTGTCCTCAATTTTGCTTTAATTTTGCTTCAATGTTGTTTTTTGAATAAAGAATATGCCGACGCATCAATAACTCCGCCAATTCCCCATCTCGATTTGATATTGCTTGCACGATGTTCTTATGTTCGACAAATGCGGTGGTTACCCGAGGGCCTGCCATACCCAGCTGCACTCGGTACATTCTCACTAAGTGATAAATGTTGTTGCTGAGCATCGAAATCAGCTGTTG
Organism: Glaciecola sp. SC05; assembly: GCF_041380235.1. Lineage (NCBI taxonomy): Bacteria > Pseudomonadati > Pseudomonadota > Gammaproteobacteria > Alteromonadales > Alteromonadaceae > Glaciecola > Glaciecola sp. SC05. The sequence goes on along the minus strand of NZ_JBGIYY010000027.1, from coordinate 33,139 downwards.
GTTATGACTACCCAATAAAATTCGATAGTGAAAATCAACGTCTCCCGCCTCTTGATAGTATGACTCGCCGTCTTTTACTTCTTCAAAATGGTTAGCTAACAATTTATTGAGTTGGGCAATCTCTTTGTCACTCATATTCTGCGCGGCCAGACGCGCCGCCATACCCTCTAATGCTTCGCGCACCTGATACAGTTGAATGAGACCTTGATGGGTTAATGTGACCACGCGCGCGCCAATGTTGGGTTTGCGCTCTACCAAGCTGACATTTTCTAATCGATTGATGGCTTCTCGTACAACAGCACGACTCACGCCATGTATTGTCGACAATTCCGCCTCACTGAGTTTTGAGCCCGCTTCAATGACACCCGCAACAATATCAGAGCGTATAGCAATGAATATCTTATCTGAAGAGGTTATTGGAGACTCAGAAAACGGAGACATAAAGACCTAAGTGTGCATGGATTGTCGACAATATAGTAAAATTAATGTCTTCTTGCAATCACTTATGTCTAATTTGTTTACGACTTTGGTGGAAAGGCTTTAACCAAGACAGATGATAACTAAATTGAATAAACCAAACGTTCTTCTACGGATTAATCTTTTAGTTGACCCTCACCTAAGGTAATAGCACATAGTAAATTTCAACCGAGCCCCTTTACCAAGGAAAGTAAACCCAATGCGAGATAAAGCCGAAACATACAATGTCAGCGAACTGAGCAAAATCTCGGGAGTCAAATGAGGCAGATTGGCTCAATGTACTTAATTAGGTGCTGTTGCCGTGCATAGTTTAAATTGCTTCATTTTGAACTTTACATTCCCGTTTACGTTATCTTATTCATTCAAGAAAAACGCTAAACTGGCAGAGACCTCAGACAATGAAGAAAATCTATGTGCTGCACGAAAACAACGAATGGACTGTACACTTGCAGCATCGCCTTGAAGAGCTTCAGTTGCCTTTCGAGATGTGGCACCTAGACGAGGGCGTGCTCGATTTAAGCGGCGAGCCGCCTCAGGGCGTTTTTTATAACCGCATTAGCGCCTCTTCGCATACCCGCGACCATCGATTTGCACCTGAATTTACCGAAGCAGTGTTGGCCTGGCTGGAGTGCCACGGGCGCACAGTTGTGAATGGCTCGCGTGCACTTCGTCTTGAACTGAGTAAAGCGAATCAGTATATGGCATTAAATCATGCCGGCATTGCCACCCCCAAGACGCTCGCTGCAGTCGGTAAAAAACAAATTATGGAAGCTGCTGAGCGCCTAAACATGACGCCGTTCATAACCAAGCATAATCGCGCAGGTAAAGGTCAGGGGGTGTTTTTATTTGAATCGATTGAGGCTTTACGCGTCTATGTTGAGGGGCCCAATTTTGATGCACCCGTCGATGGCATTACCCTCGTGCAGCAGTATATACAAGCTAACGAGCCCCACATTATTCGTCACGAGTTTATAAATGGTAAATTTTTATACGGCGTAAAAGTGGATACTTCCGAAGGCTTTGAGCTATGCCCTGCGGATGCCTGTTCAATAGAAGATATGTTTTGTCCGACGGATGCCGACACTGCCAAACCGAAAGCCAAGTTTGAGATCCTTAGCGACTATCGACCTGAATTTATCGATAAGTACGAGGCATTTCTAGCCGCTAATAATGTCCAAGTAGCCGGAATAGAAGCGATTCAAGATGCTCAAGGCAATAGCTACGCCTACGATGTGAATACCAATACTAACTACAACTTCGACGCCGAAGCGATAGCGGGAACCTTTGCAATGCTTGAATTGGCAAAATATTTAGGCGTAACATTAGCAGACATTTAGTACTTTGCTTCTTGAAAACAGCGCTCAACTCACGCTTTCCGATTGTTAACATATTGTTATTATTATCAATTAGGATCGCATGTAACTTGACAAGCCTGTGCATACCACTTAGTTTTGTGTGAGATACTACGCAAATAGAAGCTAAATTATAGAAAACGCTATATTAATTAGCCTTTGGTAGAATCTTAACCGTTACCTAAAACAATAATAATACTATGAGTCGCTCGCTGGGCTCTTTAGGTTACAAATACTATTTACAGGGGAAAGACATGAAAACACAGTCTTACAATAGACACACGTTTAAAAAAACGGCAATCGCAATAGCATGCGCACTGCCACTTGCGGCAACATTGCCGTTCCAAACCATCGCACAAGAAGTTGTAGCCGATGATACCGCAGAAAAAATCATCGTAACCGGTACGCGTATGACTAACCGCTCTGCGGCTGATTCGACCGTACCTATCGATGTTATTAGCGGTGAAGAGTTCCGTCAAAACTCATCAGCAGATGTTCAAGACATGCTGCGCACACAGGTGCCTTCTTTCGACATTAACTCTCAACCCATCAGTGACGCTGCTACGATTGTTAGACCCGCTAACTTACGTGGTTTATCACCCGATAACGTATTAGTGCTCGTTAACGGCAAGAGACGTCATCGTGGTTCTATCATTTCCTTCCTTGGCGGCGGTATATCAGACGGTGCTCAAGGTGTTGATATATCAGCTATCCCTTCTATGGCATTGAGCCGCGTTGAAGTGTTAAGAGACGGCGCATCATCACAATATGGCTCAGACGCCATAGCGGGTGTAATTAACTTCATTCTTAGAGACGACGCCGAAGGCTTCGAATTTCAAGCGCGATATGGCTCTACTTACGAAGGCGACGGGGATAACTTTGTTATTTCTGCAAATGCAGGTTTCGCATTAGGTGAATCTGGTTTTGTGAACGTGACGGCCGAAGTGCGCGAGGTAGACGGCACCATTCGCTCGGTAGTGCGTGATGACGTAGCCTTTCAGATTGCTAATGGCTACACGCCGGTATCTGATTTCCAACTAATTAACAGCTACACCAGCGAAGTTCCTCAGTATTGGGGACAACCTGATGTTGAAGATGACATAAAGTTATTTATCAACTCTGGCTTTGAAATTAATGAACATGCCGAAGCTTATTTGTTTGGTAACTATGGTGAGAGACAGGTCACCGGTGGTTTCTTCTATCGTAACGTTGTAGGCGGCCCATCTGGCCAACGTGGCGGTGTATATCGTGGTCCATTGGTCGATCCAGCTACTGGCTTAGCCGATGAAAACGGTGTTCCATCAGTATTGGTAGGTGACTTAGACGGGCTAGGTCAGGGCGGCTCATGTATCGCCGGTATTCCACTTGGTGGTTCGGGTGGCGTAATTCCTGACGCAGGTCTTTTTGCACAGGTATCTGCTGATGCCAACTGCTTCTCGTTCCTTGAGACCATTCCAGCCGGATTCGTACCACGATTTGGCGGCACTAACGAAGATATGTCGTTTACCGCAGGTATCCGTGGTGATCTCAATGTTGGTAGCGGCTTAACATATGACGTAAGTGCTCAGCGTGGTTCAAACAGAACTGATTTCTTTATCAACAACACAATTAACGCCTCGCTTGGTCCAAATACTCCTCGTAACTTTGTACCGGGTGGCCAAGAACAAACCGAAACCTTGTTCAATGCAAACTTTGTATATCCAGTAGAGGTAGGCCTTTACTCTGAACTAAGCATCGCTTTTGGTGCTGAGTATAGAGAAGAAGAATTTAATCTTTATGCAGGCGATGCTGCATCGTTTGCGCTAGGACCTTTGGCTAGCCAAGGTTTTGCATCTAGCTCAAACGGATTTGGCGGTTTTCCTAACGATACTTCGGCAACTCAAGACAGTACGGCATTTTATGTCGACCTAGAAGCCGATGTTACCGAGCATTTGACTATGCAGGTAGCTGTTAGAACCGAAAACTTTAGCGAATTTGGAAGCACCACCGACTTTAAAATAGCCGGTATTTATCACGTATCTGACGAAGTAAGACTTCGTGCTGCATATTCGACTGGTTTCCATGCGCCAACAGCCGGACAAGCCAATATCACTAACGTAACCACACAAAACGTTAACGGTGTGCTTATCGACCAAGGTACTTTGCCATTGTCATCTGTCGCCGGTCAGCTAGCAGCTGACTTTGTTGAGAGCGCGGGTAACGGTCGTCCTCAGCTTGGTCCTGAAGAAGCGGTTAACTTCTCGTTTGGTGTCGGTTTTGACATCGCGGGTTCAACTTGGACAATCGATTACTACAACATTGAACTGACTGACCGAGTAGCACTGGGCGCAAACGTTGATTTCTTATCAGCGCTTAACTTTGCGGGCGGAGCTGGCTCTAACTTCGGTTCGGTCTCTGAGGCACTGACATCCTTAGATGCATCAGGCGTAATTAATCGCCAAGACTTTATCGGTTTAGATGATTTGTCGCAGTTCAGATTCTTCTCAAATAGTTTTGATACCACCACTACCGGTATCGACATTGTAGGTAACTACAGCTTTGACTTTATGGGCGGTGAATCCCGCTTAACGGTTGCAGCAAACTACAACAAAACTGAGGTAGATAGTGTTGGTACAGTTAACCCTATCAGCGATGGTCGTGTAAACGCTATCGAAGATTTGCTGCCAAATACCCGAGCTAACGTGTCTTGGAGCCATACAGATGGCGCTATCAGAACATTGCTACGCGCTAATTACTATGGCGAATGGGATGATACGGGCAACGGTGTTAACGGTATTGGCGCAACGGTATTAATCGATGCGCAGGTCGCCTATCAGTATTCTGATAACCTAGAGTTTGTAGTAGGTGTCGACAACTTGTTAGATGCTTACCCAGACGAAAACCCAGGCGCAGGTAGCCTAGGTCAGCTTTACTCTGAGGCCAGTCCTTTTGGTTTCAATGGTGGCACTTGGTATGTACAAGCACGTTTAGTCTACTAAACAACTGCTTAAACTACACTTAGCACAAAAAAGCCATTCATCTGAATGGCTTTTTTTAGGTCTTTTTTCGACTTTACTCACTCTCTCAATCGAGGTTATTCAACAGCGCATGAATCATCTCTTGACTCAGTATTTAGCTATTTATTCTGCATTTGAATGTGTACCTACTGCAGTTTCTCATAGGTGATACGCCCACCAACAATGGTCATAAGGTTTTCACTACTAAGAATATCTGCTTCTGGAATGGTCATTAAGTCACGGTCAAATACGGTAAAATCGGCATACTTGCCCACTTCAATGGAGCCTCTTAGGTTTTCTTGAAAGGCGCCATAGGCTGGCCAGATAGTCAGCATTTTTAGCGCCGTCTCTCTTGAGACTGCTAGCTCAGGATGCCAGCCCGGTCCCGAAGTGCCATCGAGCCGTTTCCGTGCTACTGCTGCATAAAACTCAATTCTTGGGTCTCCTACCTCAACAGGAGCATCAGAGCCAGCCAAAATCATTAAGCCTTTATCAACTAATGCCTGCCAAGGATAAGCATAAGCCAGACGATCTGGGCCTAGCCTGTCTCCCGCAAAATTTAGATCACCTATGCCATGACTCGGCTGCATGGAGGGCAGAACCTTTAAGTCAACAAAGCGCTGTTGGTCTTCAGGCACAATCACTTGAGCATGCTCCATGCGCCAGCGTAAGTCCTCACTCGCCCATTCAGTGCGCGGCACAGCTTCATAGGCTTCCTCATACCAATTAAGCAAGGATTGCACCGCTCTATCGCCAATCACATGGGTTTGGACTTGTATGCCTTGACGCAGCGCTTCATGCAACACTGGCACCAAATCTTCTTTAGTAATGCGGTTCATAAAACCGTTATGATCTGCGTCAGAATAGTTTTCAATTAGCGCCGCACCCCTTGAGCCCAATGTTCCGTCGATAAACACTTTGATGCCGCGGACATCGAACATATCGTCGTTTGTGGTTTCTCGGCCTCGGCTGACCATTTGTTCAGCTTCCAACACCGGGATTGCAGCGTATACACGGTGTAGCATATCGCCTTGACTATGAATATCCTTCATTAAATCCACTAAACGGTACGGCATTCCAGCATCTTGAGTCTGCGTCCATCCCATTGCTGCATTTGCCTGTAGGCCGCGCAATAGGTTGTCTTTCAGGTACTCATCGGTTTCTTCAGGAATAATAGCTCTAAATACATTCATCGCATTGGCCAGCACATAACCATTTGGGGTACCGTCAGAGTTTCTTTCAAACTTGCCGCCTTCAGGATCGGGAGTATCGCGGGTTATACCTGCTAATTCTAAGGCTTTAGAATTGACCAAGGCTGATACGCCGTCTGCTCTTGGCATAAATAAAGGCTTATTTGCCGTAAACCCATCGACATCGCTTTTGTTCAAAAAGCGTTCTTCGTCAGTCCATTCGCGCTCAATCCACCCCCTTCCTAACACCCACTCACCTTCTGGGACATTTTCTGCCCAGTCAGCGATGCTTTGCACTGTTTCTTGCAGTGTCGGAATGCCAAACAAGCTTAGGGTTTTTGTTCGCCGGCCAACGCCTTCAATATGTTGGTGACTATCGGTAAAACCTGCATAAACGGTTTTGCCCTTCATGTCCAAAATTTTAGCGCTGCCGCACATATATTTTTTTGCATCGGCGTTGCTTCCCACAAACACAATCTTATCTGCAAGGCTAGCCACAGCCTCCGCTTTCCACTGCTGGTCATTTGCGGTGTAAATAGTAGTGTTATGTAGGACGAGGTCAGCTTCGTAGCAACTTGTTTGTTCACTTTGCTTAGAGCAAGCGGCCAATGCGCATAAAAAAAGTGAGACTATCAATAATCGTATTGCTCTCATTTGGTTTCCTAAGACTCTTTAAAAATCAAACACTATCATAACTGAAGTATAGGTTTAGATAAAAACTAAGCTCATTAAAAATAACGATAAAAAATAAATCTGTCATCTGTGCTTAAAAGCGTTATCTTTGTTATTGATGTTTGAAACTTGCCAAATTGGAGACACCAGTGGATAAACTATTTAAGCACCTTGAAACACCCAGCCTACTATTGGGAAGAACGCTATTGGGTCTGTATTTTGCGTTTTTTGGCATGCGTAAAATTTCATCTTATGAAGCAATGACGCAGTATATGGATAATTACGATGTGCCCTTTGTTGCCGTGCTATTGCCACTGACTATCTTGATTCAAGTGCTATTTGGTATCTGTTTGATTGTTGGCTTTAAAGCCAAATATGCTGCGTTTATATTAGCTGGATTAACCCTGATGATTAATCTATTTATGCATAGCTTTTGGAACCTACCCGATGGCGCAAACCTTGCCCACGAAACCCAAAATTTTGTGAAAAACACAGGAATCATCGCGGGTTTGTTGATATTGTCAGCGAGAGGTAGTGGGCAGTTTAGCCTCGACAACTGGCTGCAAAATCGAAAGACTAGCTAAGCAATATTTATGAAAGTAAAAACATGGCTTTGAACCGTCGGGATAAACACCTTCAAAATCGTCCTGCCCAGCTACTTTTAAATGGGCAGGGTAAGCATTTGCGCCACTGAGCGAGTCTGTGCTCTTTGCATATCGACGACTCTGGCTAGTGGTATCGAATAACTAGTTTAGATCTGCGCGTACATACCGTACATGTAGTTTACTTCTTTATAATTCTCATTCAGAAGTACGACAGCCTCTTTGTGCTATCGACCTTTCAAGCTCCGTAATTCTTTGACGGATACCTTCTAATATCTGATAAAAATGTTCAGGTACATTTTGCTGTACAAAAATTTGAGTCAAGTCCGCATGCATGCTATTCGCTTCCTCAACCCATTGATTTACAGATGTATAGCTTTCCGAAAAATATGTTCCATCACAATACATTTCGGCGATAGTTAGGGCCCCCGATATTCCAGCAAACCCATAATATAACTTTGTTGAAGCTGCAACTTTAAACCACTTTAAAGCCTCATCAAGATCTTCATCTATATGTTCAGCTCCATAGTATTCGTAAGCTATAATTTCGGCACAGCCTCCATGACCTCTAGCAGCGCAATTTAACAAATAAGGAAAGCCTGCTTTAGGCTTGTCACTTTTTAACAACGCCCTTCCTTTCGAATATAAATAGTCAATGTTTTGATCGTTAAGATTATTACAGGCCTGCATTAGTGTTAGACACGCTACAAAGAATACTGTTTTCATTTTCATAAATGCTCGTCATAAAATGGCCCTAAGCCGCCGTTGCCGTTTTTCAGAAAATCATTGCTTACATCCAAAGCTCATGGAAAGCCGCAAATACTGCATATAATAGATTTATAGTTTATTTCCTGTATAAAATGATGCTGAGCGCTTAGGCAAAACGCGATGCACTATAGACTCAGCTAAACGGATATTTCTTTTTGATGAGCCTTAGCACTAAGCAGACCAACACCAAGACTAGCCATAATGACCGCAACAATAGCATTCATATAATTAAAAAACGCATAAGGTGCGTAGTCAAGCACGTCTACGCCCAGTGTCGCTGCGTAAAATGCGCCGGCGGTCGTCCACGGAATTAATCCTGTTGTCATCGTTGAACCTTCTTCTACAGAGCGAGAAAGCACTGCATTGTCTATCTGTTGTTGTTCATATTTTGGCTTAAATAGCTGGCAATTTAGTATGATCGAAATATAGGCCTCGCCCATCGCTAAGTTGCCTAAAAATCCCGAAACAATGGTGGTGGCTACCAAGCTAGCAGTGCGCTTTACTCTGGTGATAATGCCCGCAAGCAAGGTGGCTAAAAAGCCCGCACCGTGCAAAATGCCGCCCAATGCAATTGCCATCAAAGCCAACAACAGCGTCCAACTCATGCTGCTTATTCCCCCGCGGCCCAGCAGAGCATCTAAATTTGCAATCCCGGTTGACGCTGGGGTGTTTTCCCATAGTGCATTCAGCACGGCAATACTGCTTTGACCCTGATAAACAATAGCAATTAACACGGCAAGTATAATACTGCACGACATGGTCACTTCAGCTGGTACTTTACGAATGCTTAATACTCCAAGCAATACCAACGGCAGAAGCGTAATCAAAGGGCTGAGACGGTAAGTGCTGTCAAGCGCGATTTGGATTGAGCTAACCTCAAGCAATACTGGATTATTGTTGGCATAGTGATATCCGAGCACTAAAAAAATCACAAAGGCGATTATAAAACTTGGGATCGTAGTGAACAGCATGGCATAAATGTGCCGATATAGATCTGTGCCAGCGCTCATTGCTGCTAAATTTGTGGTATCTGAAATGGGCGAAAGTTTGTCGCCAAAGGTAGCGCCGCACACTACCATCCCTGCCACTATAGGAAGCGGAATACCCATTGCTGCACCGATACCCATAAACACCACGCCGAGAGTGCCCACTGTGCCCCAAGAAGTGCCTGTGGCTACCGACATTATCGCGCAGAGCACTAAGCCTATCGCTAAAAACAGGGTTGGGCTTAGCCAACTTAGTCCGTAATACATGAGCGTGGCAATGGTGCCGCTATGCATAAAGCTTGAAATAACCATGCCAATAAGTATGAATATATAAATAGCGGGCATCGCTCTATAAAGTGCATTACTCATCAACTCTCGGATTTGCAAATAGCGATAACCCAAACTATATGCATGAGCACCCGCCCATAATAGACATAAAAACATTAGCGTGTGCAAGCTAATGCCAAGGCCAAAAAGCCCGCCTGCAATGAGCATGATGATCACGCTAAAGCATATGAGCGACTGCAAGAATCTAGGTGATTTAAAACTGTTTGGGACGGTGTCTGACATTTATATTGCTTCTTACTTAATAGTGTTTTGCGGCACGCACCACAGCCCAAGTGAACGTGCAAATAAGAGTAACGCATGCAAGATGATTACTATCTGGATGCGTTACCCTATTTTATATAAACGTTGATGTTGCCTAAAGAGATTGAATTTCATCGTTTATTAAATGCTTTACTAAGGGGCTATGTGCCGCATCTTCAAACGCCTTATCAATAAACTTACCTCTTGTGGCAATAGCGTCACGGAAGTTCGGATGGGTAAAGATATATAGCTGTTTACTGTTTAAGGCCTCAATCACACGTTTGGCTAATAGCTCAGGAGCGATGCCGGCTTCAACTAACGCGGCGGCTTGTCCAAAGCCCTTTTTCAGTTTTTCAGGATCGCCCTTTGGTCGGTCGGTTCCATACTTTTCTTGCTTGGTGCGCAACGATTCATGAATTCTGGTTTTAACAAAGGCGGGGCACAGCGCTGACACATGAATATTGTGCTTTTTGAGCTCAACCGCCCAGCTCTCGGTCATTGAGACTACTGCGGCTTTGGTTGCGGCATAGGCTGATGAATAAGGCACACCGTTCATGCCTGCCATCGAAGCGACGTTGATTATCCAGCCGCCTTCACCAGTTTCTTTGATCGCAGGCGTCACAACTTGCGCACCGTACATTACGCCCATTAGGTTAACATCGACGACCCACTGCCAAATAGCGTTATCAGATTGGTCGATACTTGCCGGTATCCCGCCAACACCGGCATTGTTGATCAACATATGTATACCGCCAAAGGCCTCTTTTGCCTCTGTGACGACTGCTTGCCATTGCGCAAAATTGGTCACATCGAGTTGGCAAGCCAGAACACTGATGCCCTCTTTGCTAAGGGTTTGTGCAGAAGCTTGCAACGCTGGCTCATCTATATCCGCCATCACAATGCGCATTCCTAACTGACCCAGCTCGCGAGCCATAGCAAGCCCAATACCACCGGCAGCACCTGAAATAATCGCTGTTTTATTCGTGAAATCGATAGACATATTCATTCCTTAATAATTGTATGAGCCTAATGTAGAGACTTGTTGGCCAAGCCAACACTTTATTAAATGAATTGTTGAGACTTTATTTAATGAATATTCTGCCTCGGGGAGCGGGGCATCGAAGCGCTAATAAGCTCTTAAACTCTGTAAATCAGGGTCAAGTGCGATTTGTAATATAGCCTTTCCTTGAATCTGAGTATATACGCATTATTCATACACAATTAATTTGCTGTACTTTCTGCGTTAGTTGCATTGTTTAGGCAGAGCTTTTATCCTCGTGAACACTTTTATACGAAGCGAATAAATACATGAATGCAGTGACCATTTTAGACGGTGGCATGGGGCAAGAATTGTTAAGCCGAAGCGCCAGACCAATAACACGTCTATGGTCTGCAGACATCATGCTTAATGAGCCCGAACTTGTGCGCGACTTGCATCGTGATTTTATTCTTAGCGGGGCTCGGGTAATCACACTTAATAGCTATACTGCGACCCCTGAGCGTTTGGGTCATGAGAACCAGTTAGATAAACTCCCAGGGCTGCACCGTTCGGCCATGCATGCAGCCAAAACCGCAATTGACTTGGCAGAGATTGAAGGCGTAAGTATCGCTGGATGCCTGCCGCCGCTTGTCGCTAGCTATAGACCTGATGTATCGCGCTCGTTTAAAGAGTCTCTGATAAGCTATCGCCGTTTAGTTGAGTTACAAGCGCCCGCCAGTGATATATTTCTGTGTGAAACGATGGCGTCTATGACAGAGGCAACCGCTGCTTGCACAGCGGCGTTAGAGAGCGGCAAACCAGTATGGGTAGCGCTCACCGTAAGCGATAGCGAGCCGGGTGTATTGCGAAGCAAAGAAGCAATTGCCGAAGTCGCCAATGCAGTAATTGCACTTGGCGCTGAAGCAGTTTTGCTTAACTGTAGTCAACCCGAGGCGATCAACAGCTCATGGTCACAACTGCGTCATATCAATCAAAAATTAGGTGCCTACGCCAATGGCTTTGTGTCGGTGGCGAAGTTGCACCCGGGCGGCACAGTGGAGGCACTCGAAGCACGTCAAGACCTTAATCCGCAGCGATACGCAGAGCATGCTTTAGCTTGGGCAACAAAAGGGGCTTCAATTATTGGTGGCTGCTGCGAAATTGGGCCAGCACACATCAAAGCAGTGCACGACACTCTACAAAAAGCAGGATTGGTGTAATCGCGCTAAAAGTCCGTTATGTCGATAAATCATTGCGAATGCGTGATGACGTGTCTAGTTTGTCAAAAAAAATTTCGCTAGAGCATTGTATGAAATCGATTTTCAGTATTATATTTTTTAGTTTTATAATGATGAGCCTCTATGGATGTACACAAGCAGAGCCAAATAAAGAGGCCGAGGTAGATATGAAAGCAGCATTTAACCCCCTTATCAACGACGAATGGATTGGTTTGGGTATTTCCTATGGCAGCTATCGTGATGGCGAAAGCCCCGACAAAGACAGCGTAAGCTCTGAAGAGGACATTTTAGAGGACATGCGCATCTTGACCGAATCTGAAGATTTGCGTTTTAACCTAATTAGAATGTACGCGGCCGATGGTGCTAGCGAGCAAGTACTAAAAACAATTAGAAAGCATAAGCTGCCCGTCAAAGTCATGCAAGGCGCATGGCTTAACGGTCAAGATTCTTTTCAAGAAAACGATCAACAAATAGACGAGCTTATTCGCATGGCGAATGAATACAGCGATATTATTGTTGCGGTGAATTTAGGCAACGAAATTTTTGTTGATTGGTCGGCGCATAAATTTGAAGTCGACGAAATCCCGATGTACTTGGAGTGGGTTGAACGCGTTAAACGTGCCGTGAACGTGCCGGTAACACTCGCCGACGATTACAACTTTTGGAACAAAGCATGGAGCCAAGCCATCGCAGAGCAACTAGACTTTATAGTATTGCACGCTTATGCAATGTGGAACTCGCAAACCCTAGAGAATGCGGTAGCTTGGACCGAGCAAGTATATAAAGATATAGACCAACTGCACCCGACAAAGCAAATTGTACTGGGTGAATCTGGCTGGGCTACTAGCTCGATGAGCGATAATGGCGATGAAAGCTTGATCATTGGTGAGGCCAGCGAAAACGCGCAGTCGATATTTTTTAAAGACTATTATCAGTGGTTAGACGACAATAAAATTGTGTCATTCTATTTCGAGGCCTTTGACGAAAAGTGGAAAGGCGGAGAAGATCAGCCAGACGGCATCGCAGAAAAGAATTGGGGTATTTATCGTTCAGATCGCACTGCAAAACAGGTCATTGGTGATTTTGCGAACCAGTAAAAGCAAAACCTTATCTATTGGGCCCTGCACGCGGGCCCAATAGATAACTACTGTAATATGCGCCATGCCGTCTCTACCTGCATAGCCTTTGTGCTGATAAATAGCGATTCATCGCTAATCGTAATAGACCACGTTGCAGTGCGCTCAATTTGCGCCGCTAAATCCTGTATTTGCAGCCAATTAAAGCCAATGACTGAAATGGGTAATCCAGAGAACTGCTCCTGACCTTGCTTCCACCACACATCAGATTTGCTGTTAAAGCTATAAATAATTGTTTTTTTAGCCAAGCGGCATGCCTTTTTCATTCTATCGAAACTGGGCTCGCCAATATCAATCCACATATTAATCTGATCATCATAGCCTTTGTGCCAAATATCGGGTTCTTCTATAGCGCTCAAACCTTTGGTAAAGGCCATCCGCTCATCGGCGTTCTCATGAGAGTGTAGGCAATAGGCGAGCAACCTCACCAGCATTCTCTCGACGGTCTCAGACGGATGCTGAGCAAGCGTGAGCTGAAGGTTGGGATAATGGTGATGATTCAGATCTGCTAACGCGATGTTAAATTTATAAATTGTGGGTTTAAGCGCCATTGAGCAACTCTTATTTAATGTGACCAGTAAAGACAGAGCAGACAGTGTACTACATGGTGTTGCTGAACGATTGTTACTTTGTGCTTTGCTTGCACGGCTAAGCAAGGCATTCACTGGTCATTTGCACATAAAAACATCAGAAATTCGAACGCAGTGAGGTAAAATACTGTATATTCCGCGTTCATTTTTTGAGTGATGCTCTTACCGACAAGGCAAGCACGCCATTAAATTACTTAATTTGAGCAAAGCAGTTGCAGAGGGTACCCAAGTGAAATTTTCAACCTTAGATTTAGCAGAACCGATTCAACAGGCCATCGATGCCTGTGGATACAGTGTAATGACCGGCGTCCAAGAGAAAACCATTCCTAGCGCCCGCAAAGGTCAAGACCTATTGGTGCATGCACAAACCGGTACCGGAAAAACAGCTGCCTTTGCCTTGCCTATTTTGCAACAAATACTCGACAAACCAAAAGACACTATTAGTGGCAGCCCAAGAGCGCTTATATTAACGCCTACGAGAGAGCTTGCTGAACAACTGGCAAATGCGTTTGGTCGCTATGCGCAGTTTACTGAGATATCGGTCACCGCGATGTATGGCGGCGTAAAAATGGGTGGGCAAAGCAACAAGCTCAAAGCTGGCACCGACATACTTATTGCCACACCGGGCCGTTTGTTAGAGCACATGGCGCTAAACAACCTCACCTTAGCGAACGCTGAATTTGTTGTCCTTGATGAAGCCGACCGGATGTTGGATATGGGCTTTATTGACGACGTGACCAATATCATGGCACACACCTCTAAACAGCGCCAAACCCTACTCTACTCTGCAACTAGCTCACCCGCGGTAAATGAGCTGTGCCATAAAATACTGAAAAACCATCGTGAAGTCCGCGTAAGCAAAATAAATACTGCCGCAGATACCGTGAATCATATTATGTATCCGGTTGAAGAGTCGCGCAAAATTGATTTGTTCAAAGCCTTATTAGCAGAGCATAACTGGTTTCAAGTACTAGTCTTTACAGGCACCAAAGAGCAAGCCGACAAGCTCATGGCGGCATTGAAGCAAAGTAAGATTGAGGCGGCAGTGTGTCACGGCGATAAAAGTCAAGGATCTCGCCGGCGCGCCCTCGCTGATTTTAAATCAGCCAAATTGCAGGTATTGATCGCCACTGAAGTAGCCGCTCGCGGCCTCGACATTGAAGGCCTTGACTACGTGGTCAATTACAACCTACCTTATTTACCTGAAGATTACGTGCATCGTATCGGCCGCACCGGTCGTGCAGGCAAATTGGGCAATGCGCTGTCGTTTGTTAGTCGCGAAGAAGAGCGCACGGTGCATCGTATCGAAACCCTTATCGGCACATCTATAAAGCGCGTGGTTAAAGAGGGCTTTGAAGTCAGCGACCGCAGAAGTTTGCTAAAAAGCATTTCAGCCAAAGGGCGGCCTAGCAAAACAAATAAGGCCAGTAGCACCAAAATTACGGGCAATAAAATAAGAGGACGAAAATAATTTGAATATTGATTTGTCGAATATATCTGCTAACGGGATATATCACCTGATGACGCAAACGGTCATTCCTCGCCCAATTGCTTGGGTGTTGTCGAGCAACCGCGATGATAGCGTTAACCTTGCACCGTTTTCGTACTTTAACGCGGTATGCAGCGACCCGCCGCTGCTGATGCTGTCGATGGGGAAAAAGCCCGATGGTAATATCAAAGACACAGCGGCAAATCTCATGGTGGGTGCACATTGTGTCGTCCATATTGCTCATGTGGCTCAATCTGAGCAGGTCACTAATACCGCCGCCACTTTAGACTATGGTGTGAGTGAAGTAGACTGCAACAACATTGCCTTAACTGCGCATGAGAACTGGCCTTTACAGCGCATTAGCGCCTGCCCGATTGCGTATTTATGCAAAGTCCACAGCGTGCAGCTTATAGGCAATACTCCTCAGCAAATAGTATTTGTAGAAGCCTTAGAGCTGTTTGTTGACGATAACGCCGTGACTGAGGTAAACGGTCGGGTGCAAATCGATGCACTAAAAGTTGACCCTTTGGCAAGGTTAGGCGCAAATCAATACGCGAGCCTAGGCCATGTATTGAGCAAGAATCGCCCCAAGTAATTGCTCAACCTTTGGCGTTATTTGTATGACTTTTTACATACACACTGTGCTGAGAGGCGAGTTCAACTGTAAGATCAGCAATCTTTAATAATAAGGCAGTATCGCCATCTGCCTTATGCAGATTTTAAATGTATAGTTCAGAATCAAATTTACGCGTACATTTGGCGGTATTAACTGCCAAACAAGTCGCTCGTTAAGGCCCTTATGCCATTTATCAATCGTGATTTCATTATTGCCGTTGCTTGCGTAATCATCGCCATGGTGGCGATTCAGGTCGGCGCGTCTATTTCAAAAACGATATTTCCCTATATCGGTCCTGAAGGCACTACCGCTTATCGCATCGGCTTTTCAGCCATTATTCTTTGTTTAATTTTTAAGCCTTGGCGTCGACTGCCCAGCAATTGGTCTTCATTAATCGTTTATGGCTTGTGCTTAGGCGGCATGAATTTGTCTTTTTATTACTCAATAGAACGGATCCCTATTGGCCTAGCGGTTGCTCTAGAATTTTTAGGGCCTTTGAGTGTGGCGGTATTTTCATCTAAGAATCGCTTCGATTTAATATGGGTGGGCTTGGCAATTACTGGCGTGCTGATATTGTTACCCGATATCAGCGATGTAAATGGTCTAGACCCGGTTGGTGTTGGCTTAGCCTTATTTGCAGGGGCATGCTGGGCAGGCTATATCCTCTATGGGAAGCGAACTGGCTCAGCCGGATCGTCTGGCGTCATCGTTGCCATCGGCATGAGCATCGCGGCAATTGCGATTGTGCCTGTTGGTGTAATATCTCAGGGGATGGCGCTATTAAATTGGTCGCTCATTCCTATCGGCATTGCGATTGGCGTGCTCTCTAGCGCGCTTCCTTATAGCTTAGAGATGGTTGCTTTACGCAAAATGCCCGCGCAAGGATTCAGTGTAATGATGAGCGTAGAGCCAGCAATAGGCGCACTAGCTGCCTTTATGATCTTGGGTGAACTGCTCAGTTTTTGGCAATGGTTAGCGGTTTTATTAGTAATTGTCGCTTCAATAGGAAGCTCGGCAACCACGAAAGTTTAAGAGTATTTACGCCTTTGATTACAGCGCTAGTGCAGATTGCCAAGGCGTTGCTTCCAACTTCCGTTGTTATCGCGAGTGCATGCCTCTTCAGTATCAAACACAACATGACGTTTGGGGGATTTTAATAATATCCCTACTCTCAATAGTTCGGCATGTATCAGCTTTACAAACAGCTCATCTTGAGCGTCACTTTTAACCTCAGCTAGGGAGGCTTGAGTGTCAAACACACAGCGCACCAGTAGACTCCCAGGAAAATTTGAATAGTCGGCAGTATGAGTCAGCCACTCAAAGCCCTTTACTTTTTGCTTGGCAATTTCGCAGGCAATCGTTAACGCTTTCACCACCTGACTATCGAGTTTTTTAATGGTTTTTTTCATAGGTGCTTTTTCATAGGTTTTTTCAACAGATAAGCTTTATAGAGAATGGCGCCTGCTGGGTCTGGCTTAAAAATCAATTTTGCCACGCAAGACTTTTTTAGTACCGGTCCGTTTTTTACTATCCACACGTTTCTTTTTTGCGTTTAAACTTGGACGAGTTGCCCGACGCGGCTTTTGCTCCACCATCACCGACGCAATTAAGGCCTTTAAACGCCCTATAGCGTCGTCTTTATTTAGCTCCTGCGTGCGATACGATTGCGCTTTAATTATGATGACGCCGTCTTTAGTAATACGACTGTCTTGCAGGTGCAGTAAGCGGTATTTGTATTTTTCGGCAAGTGAGCAATCGTTAATGTTGTAGCGCAGGTGAATAGCGGTGGCGACTTTATTGACATTCTGACCACCATTGCCCGCCGAACGAATCGCACTTAACTCATACTCCGATTCTGGAATAACCAGTTGCTTGATAATTTGATTCATAAATCTTGTGTGCCAACTCGACCATTTTGACTGTTTTGTGCATCATCATTATTAGTAGTTTTAGTTACTTTTAATGAAGCTGTGGCAATACTTACCTCAACAAAAAAGCAGACCATACCAAGGGATAATAGACCCACTGATGTAACAAAGCTCAGCATAATATATGGATTCAAAGGAAGGTCATAATACCCTTCAATTACCAGCAGAAAGATATTGATACAAACGACTACAGCGGCCCCAGTTAAGAAGTTAATCGCAGCGTTAGCCCACTTCATGCGCCTTGCAAGCGCGGTTAATTCGACTTCACGATCAAATTTACAGCCGATAGCCTCAGGCATGTCAAACCACCTCACTCTATCGACGATTCGTGCCAAACGCGCGGTAAGGGAATTTAATAAGGTGCCAATGCCTACTATCAAAAATACGGGCGTGAGCGCATGTTGAATCAATACTAAGGCGGTGTCGGGTGATTGCAAAACGGCTCCTAGGCAGCGGTTTTAAAAAGTGTGCGTTTGTTTTTCATGTTTTCTTAATGGTACAGCACCGCTATGTGAATTTGTAGCATAAAGCGGCAGAAAGGTCTCTGGCTTGCTGTTAGGACTTCTAGGACTTCGCATTATTCAGCATCTCGGCGCGCATAAACATACCGCTAAACCTTTTAGGGCTTATCTGCGACATAACAACAGTGATGAAAATTACGATATGTTAGGGCATTTCGCCACAATTGCATTTTTGTCTTTCTTAAAAATAATTTATAACATTGATTTATATACATTTAATGCTTTGGCACGCCGTGTGCAAATCTATGTTAATCAACACGTTTTTGCACGATTTGACAAAAGCGGCACCTTACTAAAAAGGACAAACGAAATGACAAAATACACATTACTACCAGTTTATACATTTATGGGGCTGATTGTGACTAGCGTGTTGCTAGCAGGTTGCGTGATCCATGTAGGCGCAAGCGATGGCAACGGCGGTTATTCTTCAGGTAACAACTCTAGCTATTCTTCAACAAATAAAAGCGTATCTGTGGGCGAAGGTTTAAATGTTGGCGATGTATCATCTGTGAACGGATCGGTCACCCTCAGCAACAGCGTAATCGCAAAAGAAGTGAGCAGTGTTAATGGCAGGGTCAAAATAGGCGACAATGTTACTGTCAGCAGTGTTGAGCTAGTAAATGGTAAAGTAAGTATCGGTGAAAACTTTAGTGCTGCTGAGTCTGTTGAAACGGTGAACGGCAATATTACGATAGGCAAAAAGAGCAGCGTTGCGCAAAATATAGAGACTGTAAACGGTAATATAGAGCTCACAGGAGTAAGCGTGGGTCAGGATGTAGAAACAACTAACGGTAGCGTTTATCTAAACGATGGCTCCGTGGTAAATGGCGATGTTATTTTCGAAGGCAAAGCAAAGAAAAATAACTGGCGGAATCGCCCCCCCGTTCTGAAGGTAGATGCGAATTCTGACATCAAGGGCAAAATTATCATATTTAAAGAAGTTGAATTCGATTTTGCCGACAGCGCTATGCTAGATAAAGTCGAGCGTCGCTATTGATTACAGTAAGCCTGCAACCCGATTACCTAATAAGTGCACAAAGGTAATCGGGTCAGTTATTGTCTACCCTGCGTTAATAACCATGGCGTAGCTTCAGCGCCGATATTGTTTTGTTCAAAATTTAGCGCATCGGCTTGAATACCATGTACTTACTGAGGTAATTGGAGTCTTCTTTACAAACATCATTGATATTTAGGCCTATTTCGACAACACTAACTCTATTGTAGACAATAGTGTTGGAAATAATGATAGCAAAAACAATTCAATGCCAAGCGGCAGTTGCGTGGGGCCCAGGGCAAGCGCTTAAAATAGAAACCATTGATGTTGCACCACCAAAAGCCGGCGAGGTTCGTGTAAAGCTGGTTGCTACAGGCGTTTGCCATACCGACGCCTACACACTCTCAGGTGACGACCCAGAGGGTGTCTTTCCGAGCATTTTGGGTCATGAAGGTGGCGGTATAGTCGAATCTATTGGCGAAGGTGTAACCAGTGTAGCCATAGGTGATCATGTAATTCCCCTTTACACACCAGAATGCGGAGAGTGCAAATTTTGTCAATCTGGTAAGACGAATCTGTGTCAAAAAATTAGAGGTACGCAAGGCAAAGGCCTTATGCCCGACGGTACTTCGAGATTTTCAATAAATGGTGAAACTATTTACCATTACATGGGTACCTCTACCTTTTCGGAATACACGGTTTTACCAGAAATCGCGATCGCCAAAGTCAACCCAAGTGCACCATTAGATGAAGTCTGCTTGCTTGGTTGCGGAGTGACGACCGGTATGGGCGCGGTAATGAACACAGCCCAAGTAGAGGCGGGGGCAACCGTCGCTATTTTTGGTCTGGGCGGAATTGGCTTATCAGCTATCATCGGTGCAACGATGGCAAAAGCTAAACGCATCATTGCAATCGATATCAACGAACGTAAGTTTGATTTAGCCCGTCAGTTAGGTGCCACAGACTGCATCAATCCAAACGATTATGAGCAACCCATACATGAGTTAATTGTCGAGCTTACCGACGGCGGCGTAGACTATTCATTTGAGTGTATTGGGAATGTAAATGTGATGCGCAGTGCTCTCGAATGTTGTCACAAAGGCTGGGGAGAGTCAGTGATTATCGGCGTAGCTGGAGCGGGCCAAGAAATATCCACACGTCCATTTCAATTGGTAACTGGCCGCGTTTGGCGAGGCAGTGCTTTTGGCGGCGTGAAAGGTCGTTCTGAGCTACCGGACTATGTTGAGCGTTATTTAGCAGGTGAATTCAAACTAGACGACTTTATTACCCACACCATGGCCCTTGATCGTATTAACGATGCTTTTGAACTGATGCATAAAGGTGAGTCTATTCGCACTGTTATTCATTACGATAAATAGGAGCCAGACATGTCTCTAACTGAAATTAGCAGCGCAGCGTGTTTTGGCGGTCGGCATCTTCAATATTCTCATGTATCCGACAGCAATCATTGCACCATGCGTTTTGCAATCTATTTGCCTCCCGGTGCAAGCAATGACAAAAAAGTACCGGTACTTTACTGGCTATCAGGACTTACTTGTACCGATGAGAACTTCATGCAAAAAGCAGGTGCCTTAGGTATTGCCGCAAAGTTAGGGCTTGCGATTGTTGCCCCAGACACGTCTCCGCGCGGCGATGATGTTGCTGACGCCGACAGCTATGATTTAGGTAAAGGTGCAGGCTTTTACCTTAATGCTACACGCATGCCGTGGGCGAAGCACTATAAGATGTATGACTATGTAGTAAGCGAGCTACCGGCCTTTATCGAAGCTAATTTTCCGGTCAGTGAACAACGAGCAATTTCTGGCCACTCGATGGGTGGTCATGGAGCGCTTAGTATTGCGCTAAAAAATGCGGATAGATATTCATCAGTTTCGGCCTTTTCGCCCATATGTAACCCTATGAGTTGTCCTTGGGGAGTCAAAGCGTTCTCAACTTACTTAGGAGAGGACACGACAACTTGGCAAGATTATGATTCGTCAGTATTGCTCGGAAGAGCAAGTAAGCACTTACCAATGCTGATTGACCAAGGTGAGAGTGATAATTTTTTAAGCGAACAACTTAAACCTGAAGCATTTGTCTCCGCTGCTGAGCAAGTTAACTATCCTTATCAGTTGCGAATGCAAAAAGGCTACGATCATAGCTACTACTTTATCGCGACCTTTATCGAAGACCATCTTCGTTTTCATGCAGAGCACTTTTAAGTGCCCTACATGAAAACATGACTGATATTTTTGAATACCGCTAAGGACTATTCGTCTTTCACGTTAACTCTTTCTATTGCTTTATACTTATCAAACCAGGCGAGAATGTTGCCAATTTTACGGCTTAAATTCGAAGGCTTGGCGGCGATGCCGTGATACGCACCTTGAATGCGCACTAAGGAGCTTTCAACACCCTCAAGTCGCAACGCTCCATAGTATTGCTCACTCTCGCCCATGGGCGTGCGCACATCTAACTCGCCGGTAAGCACCATAGTAGGCGTATTCACATTGCCGACCAAACTTAAAGGAGAGCGCTTCCAGTATTGGTCAACATCGTTCCAAGGCAGGTCGGTAAACCAATATCTTGCCATAAAGGTGTAGATATCGCTGGTCCCAATCATGCTGATCCAATTAATAACGGGCTTCGCCACTACGGCAGCTTTGAAGCGGTCTGTGTTACCAATGATCCACGCGGTCAATACACCACCACCTGATCCACCCGTAACAAATAGGTTACTTTCATCGATATAGCCCATATTTATAACGTCATCGACCATATCCATAAGGTCATTGTAATCTTCCGATGGGTAATTTTTGTCAATTAAGTTGGCAAACTCTGTACCCATCGACGTTGATCCCCTAGGATTGCCATACACCACCACATAGCCAGCGGCAGCAAACATTTGTACTTCTGTGGAAAACTCCGGGCCATAAGCGGTATGTGGACCACCATGAATTTCTAAAATAAGCGGATATTTTTTAGATGGGTCAAATTGTGGTGGTTTAACTACCCAAGCCAATAGTTCACGCTCGTCAAAACTGCTTTTTACTCTTATCAACTCTGGCTTGTTAATGGTTTTATGAGCGAAAATATCACTATTAAGATCGGTAAGTTTTAGCATTTTTCCGCGCTTGTCTAGGACCGCTAAATCAGCAGGACGGTCACCGGTAGATAGAGTAAAAACTAGATGCCCATCATCACTTACATCGTAATCACCCGAAGTATATGGGCGACCAATACTTAGGCCCCCTAATGCATCGGTCTTAACCGTCAATTTGCCCGACAAGCTCACATAAGCAACATGCTTTTTGCCTTGATCATCATAGCTAAAATATAAACCTTTTCCGTTGTCTGCCCACTGCACGTCACTTACATCGCGATCTAAGTCAGCACTTAAGCCTTTAACATCCGAGCCATCAATATTCATGACAAACAATTGATTGATCTGGTTTGATTTTCCGTTGTCATCAAAACCCGTAAAAGCAATCAACTTGCCATTAGGGCTTAATGTTGGATTACTCTCAGGTCCGGTAGCATCGGTTAACTTGCTAACACTTCCGTCTTCTATATTTACAGACAGTAAATCACTATTAAAGACGTCAAATTCACTGTCTTCTCGAATGTTAGCTGACATTACAATGTGTGTGCCGCTTTGGGTCCACATCAACTTACCGCCATAGTTAAAATCACCGGAGGTGATCTGCCGAGGCGTTCCGCCAAAAGCTGGCACCACGTATACCTGTGAATTGCCTGGTCGATTCATGCCAGCGCCATCTCGCTGAAAAAGCGTTTGATCTATGTAATGAGCTTCTTCAGCCCAAGTAGCACCTTCCGGTTTAAAATCTAATTTAAACAGGGATGTTGGTTTGGACGGGGTAAACATAGCGAATGCTAATTGCTTTCCATCTGGCGAGAAACTTAAACCATTGGGCCGCATTGCAACATCGGTTACTCGCGCAGTTCTGCCAGTTTGCAAGTCCTGCACATATATTTGTGTTGCACCTTCCTTACCCGAAAGATAAGCCATCTTAGAGCCGTCTGGAGAGAAAGTGGCGCCATAGTGACTCTCTTTACTCGACAACAAAGGCATATGGGAACTGCCATCGAGGCTAACCGTCCACAAGTTGGTGCGCTTTGCGTCAACCATTATATCCATGCTGTTGCGTTCATAAAGAACGGTTTTGCCATCAGGCATGATAATAGGATTGGAAGCATACTCTAGATTGAAAATATCCTGATAAGACATAGCATGTTTGTCGTCAGCAGAATGTTCATCGGCGAATATTGGGGCAGATAACGCGCCCAGCGCGAAACTAATGCTTAATATCAAAGCATTAGCGGTTTTTTTTGTGCTCATATCATCGTCCTCTTTAAGGCTAACTCTATATGCCTTTGGTCAGTTATTATTTTTATCAATGGGAGCTATCACATCAATGACTTTTAGATGAGTTAGGAGAGAGTATACGATGCATAGGCGTGATTCAATACAATACACGCGACCGAGTTTTAATAAGCAACTAGTGTATATTGCTTTATCTAAGCATGCGTTATGAGCTTAGTCACAGAAGCTATATACACAATGATTCAATCTCATATTACCGAGCCACTAATAAAAAGGCAGTACCACCTAAATCTGTTCGTCTTTTCTTGCAATAGCCAGTAACATACCTGTCTATTACTCACTAAAGATAAACGCTGAACTTGCGGTTTCGAATATAAAAAGCACTCACCCAGTAAGCACTCACTATCTTTATTCGTCATAATTAATCGTTTAATTAATCGTTTAATTAATACTATATTAGTCGGCACAAAGATGTATAAGTGAATACGAATAGGCTAACAAAATAACAATCATCATGAGGTAACATTTATGAATCCACTTACCCACGTAGACGACTCAGGCGCAGCCAATATGGTAGATGTCGACAATAAAAGCGTAACGTCACGCAGCGCTTCGGCTGAGGGTTTTATTTATATGAATAAAATGACCTTTGATGCCGTGATTGAACACAGCAACAAAAAAGGAGATGTTATCGCAACAGCAAAGATAGCAGGGATCATGGCCGCAAAAAAATGTGCAGATTTAATCCCTCTGTGTCACCCGTTGATGTTATCGAAGGTAGCAGTAGAGATTACCCCTGAGGCCGAAAAACTGCGCTTCAGAGTGACATCGACGTGCAAACTAAGCGGTAAAACAGGAGTAGAAATGGAGGCGCTTACCGCCGTGAATGTCGCTTTGCTAACACTTTTTGATATGTGTAAAGCTTCTGACCCCGAAATGCATTTTGAACACGTCAGGGTTTTACAAAAATTGGGCGGTAAATCAGGAAACTGGCAGTCTTCTCATAAAGAACATTGATTTCAAACAGCTTGATAATAGACAGTAAGCACTAACTATTTTAGCTTAAACCGCCTTGAAAAGCGCATAAATAGTCTCACCCGCGAACAACTTCATATCAAAGCGTGATTTTTTTGATATGTGAGAATAAAGACACTGACCGTCTATATCCAAACATACTACCGCAACATTAGAGCTTTCTATAATGCTGTCAATTCGCGCCTCTAACTGATTTAACATACTCGAAAATGGCTCTTTTTGTTTTGATAAAACGACGGTATTGGCATCCACTAGCAATCTGTCTGTAAGGTTTGAATATCCAGCTTTTTTTGCGTAGATTTTGCCACTTTGCTTACTCCCTTGGAGCTCAAAGACGTTTAGATCGTAGTCAATATCGTCTCTTACATGCCTTACTCGCAGTGCTGAAAACACGATACCTTGGCTATGCTGCACAGACTCGACCTGTTGAAGAGTTGGGCCTTCACTGACAACTAAACCACTCTGAATATGTACTAAATGATCGGTCATCAATGCCAATTCACGCAAGGAATGGCTCACCACAACAATCCCTCTTGTTTGTTCTCGCGTTAAACCTATAAAACGTTGATGCAATCGGGTTCGTAGGGCCCAATCCATCGCTGAAAACGCTTCATCTAACAACAGTATCGGCTTACCTGAAAGTAAAGCTCTAGCTAATTGACCCCGCTGCTTTTCTCCACCCGATAGAGTTGCAGCATGATGATCCAGTAAATGCTCAATTTCGCACAGTTCAGCAACCTGCTCTAAAGTCAGTAAGGGCGGTGCCTCTATATCATATAACAAGCCAAGAGCTGTGCGTTTTGCAGCATCCGTCCACTGCGACCTTGATGCGGTCAGCAGCAGATTTTCGCGCAAATTTAGATGCTCAAACAAAGGGGTGTCAGCACCGACATATACGCATGGATTAGTGCTCGCCTTGCGCAGATTAATGTTTTTAGCATTGATGCTGAGTACCGACTCTATCTGAGGTTTTAAACCGGCGATGCGTTTTAGTAGCGTCGTTTTTCCGGAGCCCGAATTGCCTAGAATTCCGATAATGTTCTGATCAAGACGCCAGTTGAGGGCTACCGGATATTCTGTTGGATGTGGCTTTTCAGATTCCGTTAAAGACGGGATCAATGCTTTGCTATTGAACACTAAGGTGTTCAGACTCTTTCTGCTTGTCATTACCAAAGCCTCGGTCGGTATTGAGCGTTATACCGATATAGCAGAATAAGACTCAGCAAACTAAACAAGAGAAGCACTCCAGCAAGACCATGTGCCTGTTGATAGTTAAGCATCTCCACTTGATTGAACAAGGCGATAGAAACGACTTGAGTTTCGCCTGGAATATTACCTCCAATCATGAGGATCAGGCCAAACTCACCCAATGTGTGAGCGAAACCTAAGGTTACCGCACTAATCATGCTGGGTTTTATTGCTGGCAGTAGCACAAATATAAATGCTTTGAAGCGCGACATCCCTAAGGTTTCGCAGCTTAACATGACCTGATTGCCATGGCTCCGGAAGGCCTGTAGTAATGGCTGTACTACAAAAGGTAATGAGTAAATGACCGAGCCTAGTAAAATACCGGCAAAACTAAACACAAATTGGGTTCCGGTTAGCGCAAGCCAACTTTGACCTAGCACGGTATTTGGCGAAAACGCGACCAATAGATAAAACCCTAACACAGTTGGCGGCAATACTAACGGCAAGGTTATTAAGGCTTCAAACAGCGCCTGAAACTTGCCATGGTAACGAGATAACCACCAGGCTAAAGGTAAGCCCACTAAAAATAAAATACAGACGGTAAAAAACGCCAATTTAAGCGTCAGCACGATAGCTTGCCATTCAATGCTAAGCCAAGAAAAGTCGCTCACTGACTTACTCCTTGATATCCAAGCGAGCTGAGCTGCTCTTGTGTAGAAGTAGACAGTAAAAACGCCATAAACGCGGCTGCAAGGGCATGCTCATCTTGCTTAGGCGATGTTAAGACAATAGCTTGCTGCAGTATCTCTGGGTAAAGAGCATCATCAATTGCTATGTACATTGCATAATGTGCCTGTTTGTCTGGAAATTTTGCTTGGGCCTGTATCAACATCGATTTTGCAATTAGTCCTATACTGGCGTTACCGGTATCAACAAACTGAAAAGCTTGAGCTATGTTATTGCCATACACTAATCGAGATTTAAGCTGTGCATACTTAGGAATTTTACTTAAATAGTCTAATGCTGCTGCACCAAACGGTGCAGTTTGTGGATTTGCTATAGCGATCCGCCCAGCGCTTTGTGACAGATTTTCTATTGCAGAGCTTGCAGGGTCTGCGGGCCATAGCACTAAGCGTCCTTTTGCATAGCTTATCGGTTTGAGTCCTTTCCCGCTTTCATAAAGTATTTGCGGACGCATCGCATCTGCCGATAAAAAAACATGGTACGGAGCACCATTTACAATTTGAGCGTATAGCACACCAGAAGAGCCTGATACCAATCTAATATTGTGCGCCCCCCAATCTTTAGATGTATCTAGTAATCTCGTTAAGGGGTAATAAAAATTACTGGCAACGGCAACGGTAAGGAGAGCTTGGTAGTTAGATTGCTGTTTGCTGTTTGCGTTAGATACGAATATTAACAAGCACACAAAAATGCTCCCACAAATGCGAAGTCCATTGATGCTAAAAAATGCAGTTTTACTTCGTGGGTTATTCAATACGAAGGCCAACCTAGGCATGTGAAGATGAAATAAGGTACAAGAGTGCCACATATTGAGTAGCAGTCTCAATTAATTATTAAGAGCTTTATCACAGGCAATAAAAAAGGCGACTAGTAGTCGCCTTTTTCGAAAAGTTTAAACGCACTGCAAAGCAGGCGATTAATTCATTGGGTAATTATACCGCAACGATGTTTTCTGCTTGAGGTCCTTTCTGACCGTCAGTAACAGTAAACTCAACTTTTTGACCTTCTGCTAAGGTTTTGAAACCGTCGCCAGAAATTGCGCTGAAGTGTGCAAACACGTCAGGACCAGATTCTTGAGCGATAAAGCCGAAGCCTTTAGATTCGTTAAACCACTTTACTGTACCGTTAGTTCTGTTAGACATAATAATATCCTGTTTTTAAAAAATTAATTAATTGTGCCAATTTGCAAAACGCAAAAGGGCGATTTGTAGCTGAAATTAGAGACTGATACTTTGTTACTGCAGGACGTGTAGTACGAATAAAACGGCGTAATGTAGGTTCAAGAATAGACTTCTCTCTAGCTGAACAGCACTATACGCCCAATTTAGAAGAATGTAAAATGTTTATTTATATTAAGATATTGTATTACAAGGATTAAGACATATTAGCGTCGGGAGTTGTGGCTATCTAGCGCGTCCGCACTCACGCTTTTCAAGTCAATTATAATCTAACGCCACTGCTTTTATATCATTGTAATCCGCAGACACGCGGTTAATGCGCGGATCCTATAAACATCCATCAGCTCTTTATAAGAGTCGACTATTTTTATCCTCAGCGTCTTATCCACAAAAGCATTAATTTGGCTCGTATCCACCTGTATATAGGAATTTGGATAAGAGCCTGTCAGTTTAGTATCGCGTTAATAGCAAGAGTTTGGTGTTGAATCTGGATTAATATCTCCAGCTACTTCATCTGGGTCGACATCTAGCTCAAGCAGGACGCCACGAACAAAGTCAATTTGCTCAAGAATACGCTTGTAGTCATCACCATATTCATACTTATTCACCTCAATTGCTTGCGGCATAAATGTAAATGCAATTTTTAATGCGTGGAGTTCATCTTCTTTCATTTAGTTATGACCTCTTTATCGAAGGAGCTAAATATGCGTTTTTCGCGATCCTCAGCAAAACTGAATAAATAAGCGCGAGTACACACTAAAGTTGTTAATCGTATTATAGACCATGAACCAGCCAAAATACGAACGCTGACACTAAGCATTAAACACGTTAGTATCATGCGGTTGGCAAAATCATATAACCGAGAATATATATGCAAGGATTCGAATTTAATACTACCAAGCGAATACTGTGTGAGATTGGCGCAATTAAGCTGCTAGCTCAACAGTGTCAATCGCTTAACATAGGGCGCCCAGTCATTATTACTGACGCTGGTATCGTCGCTTGCGGTTTATTAGCCACGCTTTTGAATAATTTGCACAATTTGTTTACTGACGATGCTATTGCTGTATTTGATAAAGTGGAGGCCGATCCGAGCGAAGATATTGTGCAAAATGCTGTTGACTTTGCCAAGGCTCACAACGCTGATGGAATCATCGGTTTTGGCGGTGGTAGCAGCATGGACACCGCTAAAATCGTGGCAATTTTAAGCCAGCAGCAAAACCTCACGCCACAAACACTGCAAAATATTTACGGCGTTGATCAGGTTGCGGGGACACGCCTACCGCTAATACTCATACCCACAACCGCAGGCACCGGCTCTGAAGTCACTCAAATTGCCATAGTCACTACCGGAGAGACCACCAAAGCGGGTATTGTTTCAAAACAACTGCTGCCTGATATTGCGCTGCTAGATGCTGAATTAACCACCGGCTTACCCGCACATGTTACCGCTGCAACCGGCATAGATGCGATGGTTCACGCTATTGAAGCTTATACTAGTAAAATAAAAAAGAACGTTTATTCTGACATGCTCGCAAAAGAAGCCTTGCGCTTACTCTCGCAGAACATCGAAACCGCTACGTTTAATGGTCACGACCTTAACGCTCGGCAAAATATGTTGCTTGGTGCCTGTTTAGCAGGTCAGGCCTTTGCTAACGCTCCGGTGGCTGCAGTGCATGCTTTAGCCTACCCATTAGGAGGTCATTTTCATATTCCTCACGGCTTAAGTAATGCGCTAGTGCTGCCACATGTATTAAAATTTAATGAAGAAATCGCGTTTAAAGCATATGCAGAACTTACACCCTTTGTTATCAAGGGTGTTGAACAAGAGCAAACACCGCATGCGCTGAGTCAGCTTTTTATTGAACACCTTGAAAGTTTAATCACGCGACTAAAAATACCTAATAAATTACATATGTTAGGGGTAAAAGAAAAACACCTGCCCAAGCTAGCAAAAGACGCGATGTTGCAAACGCGCTTGCTCATAAACAACCCAAAAGAAATGACGTATGTAGACGCATTAGCCATCTACAAGCGGGCATTTTAAAGGTTTCTAATCCACCATATTCGTTCAGGCGAACATTATTACTCGAGAGAAATTGACACCATGACCAAACCAGCCCGTCATAGCAAAGATGATTATTATGAGTTCTTTGAAATCACTACCCGATGGATGGACAACGATATTTATGGGCACGTGAATAACGTAGTTTACTACAGCTATTTCGACAGCATCGTAAATGCGTTTTTAATCAAACGCGGTGAACTAGATATACATCAAGGCGCAACCATCGGTCTAATGGTTCAGTCGCAATGTAATTATCATGCAAGCATCGCATTTCCAGATAAAATCAGTGGGGCGTTTCGCGTCAACCGTTTGGGCAATACCTCGGTGGAGTACGGCGTGGCCATTTTTGCTGAAAACCAAGCATTGGCTTGCGCACAAGGCAGTCTAACCCACGTGTTTGTGGACCGTAAAACACAGCAACCAGAACCAATCTCAGGCAAATTGCGGGAGGCGCTCACTTCAGCATTAGTCAAGCCTTAAACCAAATTCTTAGGATACCCATCACTATTTGTGTCTTTTTATGGGCAAATCGTTGCGCTTATGCCTATCATCGGTAAAGTGTTTCTTCAATTTTATTCAACATACACGCACTCACTATGGAGAACACATGAGACCCGAAACCATTGCCCTGCATGCGGGCTATACCAGCGAAGCAACCACCAAAGCAGCCGCTGTCCCCATTTACCAAACTACTTCGTTTACCTTTGACGACACCCAGCATGGGGCAGATCTGTTTAATTTAGCGGTACCCGGTAATATTTACAGCCGGATTATGAACCCAACCAATGCGGTATTAGAAGAACGCATAGCTCAGCTTGAAGGCGGCATCGGCGCATTGGCAGTGGCATCAGGAATGGCGGCTATTCGCTACGCCATTGAAGCGATCGCAGATGTAGGCAGCAACATTGTGAGCACCAGCCAGCTATATGGCGGCACTTATAATTTATTCGCGCATACCTTTCCGCGTCAGGGCATCGAAACCCGCTTTGCCAAATCAGATGATTACGAGAAAGTGGCCGCGTTGATTGATGAAAACACCCGCGCTCTGTTTTGTGAATCTATTGGCAACCCGGCAGGCAACATTGTAGATATTGAACGCTGGGCAGAAATTGCGCATGCTGCAGGCGTTCCGCTTATTGTTGACAATACCGTTGCGACCCCAATCCTATGCAGAGCATTTGATCACGGCGCCGACATCGTCATTCATTCATTAACTAAATACATCGGCGGTCACGGCACCACTATTGGCGGGATTATTGTCGACTCAGGTAAGTTTGACTGGGCGGCGAATGCAGAGCGCTTTAAGATGATGACCACACCTGATCCATCATATCATGGCGTCGTGTACACAGAAGCCTTAGGCCCGGCAGCCTATATTGGCCGTTGTCGCGTAGTACCGCTTCGCAACACTGGCGCTTCGTTATCGGCCACTAGTGCATTTCAAATTATGCAAGGCCTTGAAACCCTCTCTTTGCGCATGGAACGACACTGTGAAAATGCTGAAAAAGTTGCTACCTACCTTCAGCAGCATGAATCAGTTAGTTGGGTGAACTATGCGGCGCTTCCTGATAGCCCCTACTACGAAACCTGCCAAAAAATATGCAAAGGAAAAGCGGCTGGCATCATTAGCTTTGGCATAAAAGGCGGGATTGAGGCGGGAGGCAAATTTATAGACGCACTGAATTTGATTTTGCGATTAGTTAACATCGGCGACGCAAAGTCCCTAGCCTGCCACCCAGCTAGCACCACGCATCGCCAATTAAACCCCGAAGAGCTTGCCAACGCCGGCGTATCAGAAGAAATGGTAAGAATTTCAGTAGGTATTGAGCATATCGACGATATTCTTGCTGATATTGAGCAGGCGTTAGTGGCTAGTCAGGCTTAAAACACGCCTGCAAAAAACCAGTGGTTACCAACACATCTTATGTGCCGCATTGCAACTGATGTTGCAGTGCGCGACACCTTTGGCAGTCAAACTCCTTTCGCCTCAGCAACAGAATGTCGCTAATTTTTCTAAATAACGGTGCATCCAATACGTCCGCCCGCAGCGCCTGTTGGCTGAGTGATATAGTCGTCAGCTTTTTCATGAATAATAAGGGCAGTGCCGTCATCGTCCAATAAAGCGGGTAAACCGTGATCACCATTAATTGATACAAATTCGTTGATAACTGTAAGCGAGCCTGTACCGTCGCTGCCCACTTCAATGTTCATCATATCACCGGCATGCGGGCCATTCGGCGACATTTTACCATGGTCCATATTCATTGGATTTTTATGCCCGCCCGACGAGGTAAAACCTGGCGCTTCGCACAAACCAAACTCATGAAAATGCATAGCGTGAGTGCCAGCGCCTTCAAGTCCACTGATACTAACGGTCACCTGTGTTCCTTCTTCACCTAAATCTACGAGACTTAGGGTGCCCAAGACGTCGCCTGAGGCGGTCAGAATATCACGCTCTATACTTGTGCTATCTGGCGCAGAAGAGGTAGAAGTCTCATAAGGCGTAGAAGGCGAACATGCGGCTAGCGTACAAACTGAGGTTAGTAGCAGTGCAGTTTTAAGATTAATCATTAAAAGTCTCCCCTTGGGAATTATTAGTAGTTGTCTTAATTATCTTTGCGCAATGTAGCACAAAAACCTCGATTTTTTAATGACCTAGCCCAAATGTTAGGTGATTATGCATGTAAACCTTTTAGGTATCTTTTGCTTAGCTCATTTTAGCTGGGTTTAGCGCATCCAGAGCTTGTTAAAGACTAGGGTCTGTTAGAGCGGGTACAAGTCCTGTGGCCTCTGTTGCAATAAGTAAGGTTTCAAATTGACCGGCACTACTGGGTTTTTCGGCAATATTACCTAACTCAGTTTCACTTTTTTGAGCATACGTAAATGGTGATTTTGTAATAAGTACTATACCAACAGTGATAATTATCTTACTAAACGCAAGATACCCAATGTGTAGATTCAGCAAATAATATTGATAGCGAAATGGCGGTTGTAGACACCAAGCGCTTAATTAGCATACTTGGTTTGATAAGATGAGAGTAGCAATAAAGACTATCCCATCACTGAGGCATCAAACCCCAGCAATGGAATAATCAAGCTCGATATTATCTATCCAAGTTCATCACTTTTACCCATGCTTTTACAAAGTCTTGGGCAAATTTATCTTTAGACGTGTCGTACGCATATACTTCACTTACTGCACGCAGCTCTGAGTTTGAACCAAATATCAAATCCACAGAGGTTGCCGTCCATTTTTTCTCTCCGGTTTTGCGGTCAAGACCTTCATATACGCCCGCCTCAGACGCTTTGTTCCACACTGTCGACATATCTAACAAATGCACAAAAAAGTCATTGTTTAGAGTGCCCGGTTTATCAGTAAACACGCCGTGCATGCCGCCGTTATGATTAGCATTTAGTGAGCGTAATCCACCC
The DNA here is from genome assembly GCF_041380235.1 of Glaciecola sp. SC05. Lineage (NCBI taxonomy): Bacteria > Pseudomonadati > Pseudomonadota > Gammaproteobacteria > Alteromonadales > Alteromonadaceae > Glaciecola > Glaciecola sp. SC05. The sequence goes on along the minus strand of NZ_JBGIYY010000027.1, from coordinate 27 downwards.
ACCAATACCGTCATTTCAGCAACGCTA
>NZ_JBGIYY010000026.1:0-58184 GCF_041380235.1 Glaciecola sp. SC05 | reverse complement strand
GTGACGAAATGTAATCCTCTATCCTATACATCTCTTGAACATCATAAAGGCTAGTGCGCTTGTTACCTGCAATCTTCTCACTTAAAAGGCGACCGTCAGGACCATAGGATTCTAATTTCGTTATTACTAATGTTTGGTCTTTGCGGGTTGAAAACCCTGGCGTGTCCATTTCAAACCTGACACCAAACCTCATCCCATTGACGCTTTCGGTATCCTCGTAAAGTGACATGGTTTGAAGCTCCGCGAGTTCAAACTCTCCCCGTCGCCCAAATCGTTCATGAGGGATAAGAGTGAATAAACCTTCCTCTTTTATTTCTAATTCAAAACTCGATGAAGAAAGATCTAATTGCTCTATAACAAAGTCTGACACTAATTTTTGTTCACTTGACGTATAGTTACCCCTTACTACCATTTCGGCCAGATGCGCCCTAAAACTATGAATGTCTTTACCTTTGCCTTTATCTGGAGCGACTTTTTTTGTTTCTGCTATGCACTTATCCACATTTTTAATTGGCTCAGCTGCGATGCAATGCAAGCGAGCTAAAATTAGTTTATTACTAAAACTGTCGTCTTTTTCATTAGCAGTTTTCAAATAAGAAAGGGCTTTTTCATCGTTTTTATCAACATAAACTCCCTCTAGATACATCTGCCCTAGGCGCCTGTATGCTCCATCATGACCAAGTTCTAAACTGCGTTCATACAAAGAGATAGCTCTTTGTATATCAAAATCAACTTGGTCACCACGATGATAATGTGCTCCTTCATTAAAAATTGCTCGGGGATTACCGTAGGCGCTGGCCCTTTGCAAATAGTCAAACGCTCGTGCTCGGTCTTGAGCGATATGCTTATCGTGATCAAGCTCATCTGCAATTATTAAATTATCATATGCCAAGGCTTGAGCAGAATAACCATCTAAATCAGTCGCAAAGGGTGCTTCAATGTTCAGCTTTCGATACAAATAATCAACAATATAGGCACTTTCATGTCTATCTAAATACCAATTCGAATGCCCATGGCCTGAATTTTTATAGAAAATGTGTTCGACTTCCTTACCAAATTTATCGAGCATGTAACGCATCCGATTAGATTGCTCGAAGCCCGCAATAATGTCATTTTTACCCGCAATAATTAACACTGGAACGTTTAGTTTATCGGCGAAATAAACGGGTGATTGTTCTTTTTTGTCAGGGCTATATTCGCCCACGACTTTCGCAATGGTTTCTTGAAAAGCTTCGCCTGTGCGATAATTACTGTAGTTAAACAATAAGGGTAAATCATAAATACCGTAGCTTGCCACCACACACTGATATATCTCGGGATGCTTTATGGCTAACATCATAGAAGAGTACGCACCATAGCTTGCGCCAATAGCACAAATGTTGTCATAGTTATTTTTGGCTATAACCTGTTCTACCACTTTTGAAATATCTTGCTCTATAAGCTGGCCAAATTCGCCTCTACCGCTATCCAAAAAGGCTTTACCGTAGCCAGATGAGCCTCTAAAGTTTACCCTCAATACCGTGAAGCCTCTATTGACCAAGTACTGAATATCAGGGGTAAAGAAACTGTAGTCTCGTACCCCTATTGGGCCGCCATGAGGCATAACTAAAAGCGTATTCAGGTCAAGACCGCTTGGTTTTGTAATAAAGGCTTCTATATTGGTAGCGTCATCTAATTTAACTTTAAATGATTCGGTAACAGGAAAGGATAGTTCGCTAAGCTGAGGATATTTATCAATTAGCTTTACGATTTTATCTACTGCTTTTTCATACAAAAAATATTCACCGGGATTATCCGAGCCGGCCACAAAAATAAGGTTTCGCTCTAGCGCCTCTGAGGCATCAATGATAACTGGAACACCATTTTCAAAGGTTTTTGCAAGGCGTGAGGCGAGTCTATTACCACTATTGATCACCCACTCAGTTTGCGGCAAGCCACTTTGAATATATTCGACTGAAAGCAACTCACCGTTCGCCGAAAGCGTCGCATCGGTTAGATCATATAAGTCGTGCTGATACAAAATTTCGCCCAATTCTTGAGACTTGAAATTGTAACTTTGCAGGACTACCGTATCGGTTTGTTTATTGGTGAGCACAGCAACTTCGTTAGCGCCTAAAAATCCAATTGGACTCATATTAAAATCTTGGTCTTCGTAGGTGATGATGGTTTGCCATGCCTTATTAGCAAGCTCACGAAAGCTCAAAATTATTTGGTCTGAATCTACATCGTAAAACACGCCGATGATACGTTGATATGAGTCGTCATAAAAATACCGAACTAAATCCTCGTCACCTTGATCAATCAAATCTGTTGATGAAAAAATATCATTTTTTAAGTCTTCGATATCAATTTTGTAAAGCGAATGTCTGCGTTCGCTATCATTTTCCTTAGCTCGAGCAAACATCACTTGCTCAGGATTGTCTTGAAGCACACTGACTACATATCCTTGTGGCAGTTTATAATAGTCAACTTGAGGCTGCTTGCCGGCAAGCACATCTTCAGTAGCAATATTGACAATGTACTCAATGCTTTGATTTCGATTCATTAACACCATATGCATAGTATTGTGCTTGAGCCAAGTATAGCTTTTTAGGCGTGATTGTTTGGGCAGTGCCAATACCGAGGCGCTTTGGTAGTTTTCTAAATTGGCAAATTCTAAGTACTGTTGGCCATCTTCATATTTTATATAAGAAAAAAACTTACCATCTGCAGAAAGCTGTCCCATTTTGTGAGAAGGCGCGACAAAAAGGTCTTCACTTTTCACATAAACATGCTGGGCGCCCGAACTTACTGAAAATAGTAGTATTAATAAGATGCTCATTAAATATTTCATTGGGCACCTCTTAAGCTATTCAGATACTCAAGAAAGAGATCCTCGCCGGGACCGCCATAGCTGAGTGTTTTACTTTCATAGATTGTCGGAAAATTATCCTCCATGAACTCCAGCGCTTCGGTTGAGCGATTTACTAGCTCTAAGCGCGCAGATGTTGAAAAGAATCCCCTGTTAACAATTTCCAAATGTCCAACGTAGTTTATAGACTGTGAGCTAATGGTGAACTGCCAGTTTTCTTCATCTTTTAAATTGATTCTGAACCAATGATCTAATGTAATTCTATTTATTTCATAGTTACCCACAGAGAGGTCGACTAAAATGAAGTTGGTGCCGGCGTTAAGGTCAGTATGCGACAGGCTTATATTATCAGGGCCGCTGATAGAAATAGACTTTAGATCGCGATTGGTTTCTACGCCAATCAACAGATAGCCTTTGTCGGCGGTTGATATTAGGTCTGTGTCTTTTTCGAGAGTTGTTACGGTGCTGTTGCAACCAGTAAGGAAAACTATAGATAGTAAAAAATATCTCATCTCATTCCTTTGAGTTTAAAAGTGGCATCCCTAAACCAAACGGTACTAAATTATTTTTACTGGAGCAAGCCCTTAATTTTAATCCTCCAAAAGCTAGATGATTTAAACCCGCTTAATATAGTAATAATGTAATAACATTACAAAACCTTAATCATTTTTTACGCTTTGTCAGCAAGCTAAATATATTTTCATTCAATATCAAAATATATGAAAGCACACAAGCGGGTCCACTTGTTTCCCTCACGCTTTTTAACAGCAATACCCAAACATTAAAAATACTGAATTGTTTAAGCCAAATTAATCAAACTTCTAGGGAAATCTATGAAAGTTGTTAAATTATCAATTAGCTTGCTTGTAATAGTATTGCTAAGCGGGTGCCTGAGCAGCGACAATGACCCAGCCCCAATAGACGACGAAACAGCGCAATTTCGCGTGGTTCATGCTTCTTCTGATGCCCCAACGGTAAACGTTTTAGCCAATGGCGAAGTGTTTGGCTTTTTAGTGGGTGTTGACTATCAGCTTTGCGGCTCACTTGAAGCATTTTGCGCCTCGTTTTGTGCTTGCTGACTTTTGCCGGCCGTCACTAATACGCACAGCATGACAATGCTTGTGAATTTACTCATAAAAACTTTGCTTGTTGATTGATATTGACCGACAATGTAATATTATGATTAATAAATGTAACAACCTTATGTTTTAAGTTAAACGATATTAACCAAATTTGACACTCCATAAAACATAAGAGCTGACTAAAGGTAACTCCATGAGTTTACGTATTGTTCTACTCGCGCTTATGTTTTTAACAAGTGGATGTGGGAGTGATAACTCATCACCTCAAGAACCTGACGCACAAACAAAATCACAAACTCCACCAAATGTAGTGATGATTGTTGTTGATGACTTGGGCTGGGCAGATGTTGGCTATAACCAAAATACAGACTTATTCGAAACACCTAATATTGACCAATTAGCCAAGCAAAGTTTACGATTTGATAATGCTTATGCTGGAGCCGCTAATTGTGCGCCTAGTCGGGCTGTCCTTATGTCAGGCCAATATGGGCCACGTCATGGCATTTATACCGTATCACCTTCTACTCGAGGCGATGTGCAAACTAGAAAATTAATCCCTACAAAGAATAAAAGAGGGCTTAATGCAGAAGTAGTGACCTTGGCTGAGTCGTTAAAAGAGGCAGGTTACACCACAGGCCACTTTGGCAAATGGCACTTAGGTGCAGATCCAGACACCCAAGGCTTTGACAAAAACGTTGCTGGTAGCGGCAATGGCATGACGTTTCACTATTACAGCCCTTATAAACTTCCGAATATAGAAGATGGCCCTGAGGGTGAGTATTTGACGCGTCGCCTTACCACTGAAGTAATTGATTGGGTAACATCTATCAAAGACAAACCGTTTTTTGCCTATGTGCCTTACTACACAGTGCACACTCCGTTTCAAGCAGATGCAAGTGTTATTCAACAATACCTAGACAAGGGTATAACTGACAAGAAACAAGCAACCTTTGCTGCAATGGTAGAACATATGGACAACAATGTTGGCCGTATTTTAGATATGTTAAAAGCTCAAAACTTGGCCGACAATACGCTTGTTATCTTTACCTCTGACAACGGAGGCTACAAAATGTCATCTTTTCCTTCACCCCTGAGAGCAGGCAAAGGTTCATATTATGAGGGTGGCTTACGCGTTCCATTACTATTTAGGTGGCCGAACAAAATAAAGCCGGGCATAGATTCTACTCCCGTAATTAATGCAGATTTTTATCCAACCTTATTGAGTATGTCGCAAAAGCCAAAATCTGGTCTTGTATTGGATGGAGTAGATTTAAGCCCCTTATTACTCAAGCAAGCAGCACTTCAATCAAGAGACTTGTTTTGGCATTTTCCAGTTTATTTACAAGCTCACAATAGCAAAACTGACCAAGGGCAAGATCCATTATTTAGAACACGACCAGGAAGCGCTATGCGAAGTGGCAACTGGAAGTTACTCCATTATTTTGAAAACAATGAATACGAATTATACGACCTCTCTGCTGATTTAGGTGAAACGAATAACCTTGCCGATAAACGACCATCCATTTTAAAAGATTTAAGCGCAAAGCTCGATAATTGGCGAACTCAAATAGGCGCCCCTATTCCAAGTGAGTTGAACCCACAATACAGTGAAGAAGTGAATCAGCAATTGATAGAAAAAGAGCTTTTTAAAAGAAAGTAAAAGGGCTTTGGCCGCATGCTAATATAATATTACTACCACGAGCATTGGAGTATAAGATTTATTAAAGCTATCTACCATACGTTATAACCGTATCACTTTAGATCAGGTTCGTCACTTAGTCAGTGCAATTCAAGTCGAAATGTTGTGGCTATTGGCGATGCAATGTCGATGAGTGCCTATCTAGTAGAGCAGAAAATGAAAGGTGGACGCAGGTTTGCCCTAGCCGCGCAAATCATGTGGTTGTCGGCAGTTCGTTAAGTGTTGTTATGTATTAAGCTCTTCAATCGAAATCACGTTGAATTACATGGGAGTCATCAAATATCTCTCTCGGCGGTGCGCGAAGCGGTGGTAACAATGACGGCAGTGGTGCAGTAATCGGTGAGGCTATTTTATCGAGGTGGTCGAGGAGCTTTTTGATCACGATGGTGTCAGTAATGCAGGCAATGATCTTCACGTTGTGTTTAGTGCAGCTTTCGCACTGTGTAATGTCCATGTTGAAAACCCGCTTAAGTCGCTGTGCCCAGCTCATGCTTCTGGCATGGTAAGGTTCGGACCGACAGGGCTTGTCCGTGTCTTTGAGTGCTTCATCGAGTTTGGGGCTGTGCTTGCCGCGTTTCGCTGCAGTCACTTCTGCTCGCACGGTGGCATTTGGCGCAAAGACTCCGTAAAAGCGAACAAGGTTTAGTCTGGGCGGTGGCACCAATGCCGCGAGTTTGGCCATAAAATCTAGCGGCTCGAAGAATACGTGTGTTGTACCGTCATTGTAAGGAGTCTTTAGTTCGTATCTGACTTTGCCAGTCGATGTCAGGCTTAAGCGCTCCTCACTGACCGCTGGCCTTGCGATGTAACGACATAATCGCTCTAGCTTGTCACTTTCATGGCTGTCTGCAAATACACCAGCATGTAGACTAAATCCGGCTGACGCCTTCAAGAAACAGCATGTGCATATGTATGTTGAGATTCAGCGCGCTACCGAACCGCTGAATGTAGGTGACTGCGCCTGTTTTGGCCTGCTTTTTCAAGTAGCCTGAGCGATGGATGATGTCTGTAGAAATTGCGCGGTGGATGATTTGCAGGACTTTGCTGAGTTCTTTGGGGTATCTGGCGAGCAACAACCTTAGTGGGATTGGCAAACTCGACACCCACTGGCGTATCGGATAGCCGTTGAGGACGTCATCGACCAAAAGTTTAGCGCTCTCTGCCATACGCCTTGCCCCACAGCTTGGGCAGAACCCACGCTTCTTGCAGCTAAAAGCAACAAGCTTCTCATGATGACAATCATCACACAAGACTCTGAGAAACCCATGCTCAAGCCGCTGAAACCTTCACTTTAGAAAGTGGCACAGATTATAATTTTGCGATACAAGCAAACACAACTGCTGGCGCTGTATAGGTATTAAGTATTAGTCTTAGCCCCGAAGCCACTTTCTCTTATGACGTGATAGCAGTTGGAAGCGTGGCAAACGACACCTTAGAACTGCTTACTTTAAGCAACCTTGACGAAGATTTGACTGAAGGCAATGTGAGAGCTCGAGTGGTGCATGTGGCTGAGGCAGCGCCCACTGTAGATGTATATATAACCGCAATAGATACAGACATTGCCAACGCCCAAGCTATCGCCACCCTTGGCTATAAAGACAGCTCCGGAATAATAGAAGTAGAGGGTGGTGAATATCTAATTAGAATCACTCCCGCAGGCTCTATGAGTGTTGTTTTTGATTCAGGTCCAGTGACTCTACCCGCAAACTCAGAACTATTGGTATTAGCAACAAATAACGTCTCAACTGGCGACTTTCCTGTGAGTTTGGTCGTATCTGATGGCAGCACTTCTTCCATTATTTTAGATAAAAATACTCCCTCCTCCATTCGAGTTGTGCACGGCTTGGCCGATGCGCCGGCAGTAGACATTATTGCTAACAATGCCCTTGAGCTGTTTGGTGATGTGAGTTTTACGTCAGTGACCGACTATGCAGATGTGGCCGCGAGCGAATATTTAATTGATGTTGCAGCAGCGGGAGACAATTCTGTTGTAGTTATCGATGACGCACTTATTAACCTTGAAGCGGGTCAACGATATACGGCAATCGCCAACAATGAACTAGCAAATATTGATTTGGATTTAATTATTGATACGCCACGTCGAATTGCAACTGATGCTCAAATTAGATTATTTCATGCCGCATCTACTGTTGCAGACGTTGACATATATATTACGAGCGATGGTAATGTTATGAATGTAGACCCAAATTTGACAGATATCCCATACCAGACTGGTGAGCTGGCACAAACAGGCTATGTAACAGTTAGCGAAGGCGATTATATAGTATCTATCACGCCTGCTAATACAAAAACAGTGGTACTAGAAACTGGGATTTTACGCCTACAAGCTAATCAAATTTATACTGCATTTGTTGTTAACGGAGAAACGTCGGACGCAGCACCGAATTTGATTGTCGCTGATGACTTTTAGTCATTAAAACGATTTGCTAGCGGTAGTTAGTTCGAAATCAAGTTACATCCGACATTGGTAATGAAGCATTATTACGCGATTTTTTATAGAGCAGTAAGCGTATGCATATTTAGTGACCCTTCGATTGAGCTTCACTACCCCAAGCGAAACACCCTGTGCGGCCCACCGTGCAGGTTGTTTCGGTAACTTAGGGCTAGATGCTAATTGGCATCCTATTGAAACGAAAGATACCCCCGTTTTAGTCAATTAAATTTAAGCAACATAAGTAACTTAAGTCACTTCCAATTCACAGCGCGCTGCTTTGGTGAGTTCTATCATCGCATTTCGTAGATCATATCGACGCCCTAATGGCTTTATAAACCCAATAAAATGTATGTTTTGTTGATGCGTCACATGGAAGCCTTCTGCAAAGCAACTCAGCATTTTTACCTCACCCTCGTTGGCTTTGCTTTTAGTGGTAAAATTGAATATTTCGGCCAGCGCGTCGGCATGATCCTCATGCATATGATCTATTACTGGCTGGGCTTGTTTATCAAGACTGATCACATCTGCTTGCCATTCGTCTTGACTAAACCAATAAATTTCGCCAAATCCGCCTATATACCTAACCCGCTGTGTACTGAGTAAATAAAACCTAAAATCATGGGCTTGCACGTATTTTTTGGCTTGTGGAAACAACATAAAATAAGCCTCCTGCTGTGCCTTACTCACTGCATCTGCTTTTGCGAGGGCTAACACCGTTACCCGAGCACTGGCTTGGCTGTCATTTTGCGCGCCATCGTGCACCAGTAGACTGACGTGAGGGTCAGCCTTCATATTTCGTGAATGTTGCGCAATGTCAGATGCATAGATAATAAGGTCGCCGCTCTCGGTCATCAAATACGGACTTACCGAACCAAAGGGAAAACCTTTGATTGATAAACTTATAGTGGCTAAAGCACCACTGTGTTGACTGCGCATTAATGTGCGTGCTTGTTGGATGTGTTGTGATTTATTGCTCATTGTTATTCTCCTTAAACTGAAATATCGACATGAAAAATAGGACTTGGGTGGCGTTTGCCATGAGCCTTTACTGAGGTCTCGGAATGTGAGTTTAACAAGCTTGATGCTTGGCTTGATTGTGCTGATGATGACTGCGCTGACGATGATGGCCTTATAGTGGGTTGATAAAGCGTGCCCTGCACATCAAAACAGGCGTTTAAATGCGATTGCGCAAAGACCTTCTCGCTTGGCCCCGCCGCTAAGACCATGCCGCCTTTAATCAATACAATGTTGTCTGCAATACTGGCCATGGCATTAACATCGTGGTCAATTAAAATCACCGTTGCACCTTGGTTTTTAAACATTAACAAATGCTGATAGAGACGCTTGGTCTGCTTAATATCTAAGGCGCTGGCGGGCTCGTCGAGCAAAAGACATTTATTGGCTAATGTTTGAGGGTATAAAGTTTGATTGCGCCCGCCATACTCCTCAGGCGGATACGCGAATTCATTATCATCATGCTCACAAAGTTGTAAGTATGCGCGCGTAAATTCAACTAACTGCGCCTCACCGCCCGATAAACGGGTAATATCTTGCTCGAGTAAATGCAAAATTTGAAAGTCTACACTCGTGTTTTGGACTATCTCGTAAGCGGTACTCATCGACTCATGGATATGCTCTCTTGCCATCAATAAATATTCAAACACCGGCAAACTAAAGCTTAAGTTGTGTTGTTGCGCCACAAAGGCGCGATGCTCAGCTAAGCTTATTAAACTATGCGCCAACAAAGGGTGACCTTGAAACAATACTGCGCCGTCACAATGGCCTAGTTCGCCTAGTAAAGCTTTAAATAGCGTAGATTTACCCGCGCCATTCGCGCCTATGATGGCGGTTATTTTGTTGCGCTCAAAACACAAGTTTATATTGTTTAAGAGCGTACGTTGCGCACTTTTGTACGTGAGGTTTTGGCATTCAAACATGAGCAAGTTTCCGTTTTTCACGCAAAATAAGGTATAAAAAGAAGGGCACGCCAATTAATGATGTGAGCAGACCAATAGGAAGCTCTGCTGGAATAATTAAGGTGCGTGCGAGTGTGTCTGCAACCGTGACTAAAATGGCGCCAAGTAATACACTGGCAGGCATTAAAATACGTAAATGCGCGCCCAGCATCAGTCGGCAAATATGCGGTACCACCAAACCAACAAAACCAACAATGCCGGTAAAGCTTACGCAAACCGCGACGACCAGTGCGACCATAAGAAGCGATTGCGTCTTGACTTTATTAACGTCAACGCCCTGAAATTTAGCTTGTTTTTCGCCGGTGCTGATCAGCATTAAAGGGTGAATATGCCGCATAAAAAACACCAGCGCCAAACAGACGATACCGGCGCTAATGAGCAACTTGCTATGATCAATACCGGCATAGCTACCCATGCTCCAAAAGGTGATTTGCCGCAGGGTAGCATCATCCACAATGTAGGTAATAAAGCCTAATAAGGTCATCGCGCCCGCGTTTATAGCAACACCTGAAAGAATCAGCATTAAGGTATTGATACCGCCTTGACCATTGGCAATTTTGAGCAATAAAAACAGGGCTAGTCCAGCTCCCATAGCAGCTAGAGAGGGTATAAAGCTTTGCGCAATAATATTGGGCAACCAAGCTGGTAGTGCATACACACTGACGATTAAAAAACCAAAGGCCGCAAATAGCGCTGCGCCAGAAGACACACCAATGAGACCAGGATCTGCCAGTGGATTACGACACAAAGACTGCAGCACAACGCCGCACAGAGCAAGCCCTGCCCCGGTAAAAATAGTCATGCCAATACGTGGCAAACGAATTTCCCAGAGAATTTGCCCAGCAATGGCGGCCTCTGCCGGCATATCACTGGCAAAAATCCAAGCTTGTATAATATACAATAAGGCTAAATCGAGGGCACCACTGCTCATTGACCATAGGATTACTAAAGGAAGGCAGACCAGCAGCATAACAATAGAGCGCTTATGCTTAGCACGCGCAGCCTGTGCAAGCGCCTTTATTGATAAGCGCTTATTCGCAAACGCAGGACTAAGCTGGCTGGATTGCTTTGACTGGATACTCAACAAAGAAGGGGTATTTTGATTAGCTGACATAATCGAAGTGCCCTAATTAGCTTAAGGGGCTGCGTTAATGGCGTGCGCCATTTGTTCAGCTGCCAACGCCAAACGCGGCGTAAGGCCTAAAAACATCAATGAGTCAACCACATGCAAATTACAGCCATGAATCTTTGCCCAAGTAGATAAAGCGGCTAGCTCACAGAGTTTAATTGGGCTCATGCCACGGGCTTGGTGCTGCGGTAAAAAAATAATATTGGTGCCGCTAGCCAACAAAGACTCTGAGGAAATCGGCTTGAAACCTTCAAATTCTGTAAATGGATTATTTAACTTAAGCGCCTTAAACAACAAATTAGGCACCGTATTATCGCCTGCCGCCATTAAGCCTCGTTCGTTTACCGACATCAAAAAACTGGGTTTAAGCGCATTATTAATGCTTGGTAATTGCGCTAGCTGCCGAGTAATTTGCGCGTTAAGGTCTTTTGCTTGCTCTTCTCGTCCTAGCTTTTGTGCAATTTGCATGACCAAGTCCTTAAGCCCCTGTTCGCTGCGCTCTTGTTCAAACACATAAATGGTGACTCCCATGCTTTCAAGCTGCTGCAGCACCGCATCAGGACCAAGGCCTTTTACTGCAAAAACATGACTGGGTTTGAGCTTGAGGACGCCTTCAGTGCTTAGCTGACGATAATATCCAACCTTTGGTAAGCCAGAAACATCATCAGGATAGCTGCTGCTGGTGTCAGTTCCTACAATGCTAGCTTGCATACCCAATGCATACAATATCTCGGTAATACTGCCGCCAGCGCTGACAATACGCATGTCGGCTTTCGCTAAAGTCGATGCAGAAGCAGAAAATTGAATAGCTAAAAAACACAGCGTAATAAAGACAAATTTAGTAGATGCGATCACAAAAGTTCTCAATTAATTTCATAAACGTATTGCAAATGATAATAGTTCTTATTAGCATTTGTGTAAATAGTGATTTTAACAAAGAGGCAAAAAATGTTCCCAATACCAAGGTCTACTTCAGGCATGCACCTACAATACAAAACTCATAAAACCTTACTTTTAGCGTTGTTACTCATGGGCGGCACTAGCGCTGCTGTGATGACAAAGGCAAAAGCCGAAGCGCTAGAAGCAGGTGCCGAAAGTCTTGAAACTATCAGCATTAGCGGCACACGAACCTCCCGCCAAATAAATGAAATTGCAGCAAGCGTGACCAACATCAGTAGTGAACAAATTGACGCAATCACCGCTACCAACATACGCGATATGTTGCGCTATGAGCCTGGCGTTAGTGTTGAGGGAAGCGGTCGGTATGGCTTATCAAGTTTTAACATTCGCGGCATTAACGGTGACCGAGTGCTTATACTCTTAGATGGGGTACCCATTGCAGATGAGTTTAGCTTTGGGCCTAATTTGTCTGCTCGGCGCGACTTTGTGGACATAGACTTAATAGGCTCAGTAGATATTGTGCGTGGACCGGCTTCTACACTGTATGGCAGTGATGCAATTGGTGGGGTGGTTGCCTTTCATAGTAAAGATCCCAAAGATTTAGTGGCCGAGGGCGAAAGCATAAGGGGGCGCGTAAAAGCGGGTTATGCCAGCCAATCTGGAGAATTTATAACTAATGCGATGTTGGCGGGGCTTGGTGAGCAGTGGCAATGGTTATTAAGCGCAGGGCGTCAGCAAGGCAGTGAATTTGAATCGTTTTATACCCAAGATAAGAGCACTACAGGCCCAAGTCGTCAAAGCGCAGACCCACAAGATAATGAAGGCACTAACGCGTTGGCAAAGCTAATATTCACTCCAAGCAAAGAGCATCGCTTAGAGCTCACACTTGATGCCATGCAACAGCAATCTAGCACTACCTTACTTTCAGAACAAGGTATGGTATCAAGAGGCGTGCTGACCTTAAGTAGTTTAGGGGATGATGAGCAAGAGCGCGCACGAATTTCAGGGCGTTATATTTATGAGCCAAGTAATACGCAACAGCATTTAACACGTGTGCAAGTCTTAGGATTTTATCAAGACTCTCGCTCTGAACAAGACACCTTGCTGCTACGCCAATCTTTGGCGTCTCAAAGTATCAGCTCAAGAGAGCGCCACAGTGAATTTGAACAACAAATTAGTGGCCTGTATTTGCAATTTGACCACCGTCTTGAGGGCTTTGGTAGTCATTATTTAATCTATGGTACAAGCTTTGAACAAACCGATTCCCTTTCCATTAGAGAAGGACAAACCGTAAATGCTAGTGGCCAAACTCTACCAGAATTTTCGGTGTTTCCAGCTCGCGACTTTCCCCCTTCTAGCTTGACTGAGTGGTCGGTATTTTTACAAGATGAAATTAGCTTACTCGATGGTGCCCTTACTCTTAGCCCGGGCTTACGCTATGACACATTTTCTTTAGATGTCGAAAACGATACATTATTTGCATCTGCCAACCCGGGAGTGGCGATAGAAAATTACGACGACAGCCAGCTATCAGCAAAATTTGGGGCGGTTTACAGGCTGTCCGACGCCTATTCACTGTGGTATCAATATGCTGAAGGCTTTAGGATCCCGCCAATGGACGACGTTAATGTGGGCTTTACCAATTTTGCTGGCGGCTATACGTCCTTAGCTAATCCTGAGCTAGAAGCTGAAAGCGTAAAAAGCCACGAAATAGGCTTTAGAGCCTATACTGATGTCTTTGAATGGTCGGTGAGCGCTTACCTTAATCAATATGAGAACTTTATCGAATCGCTTGCTTTGGTAGGCTTTAACCCACAGAGTAACCTCCTCGAGTTTCAAGCTCGTAACCTAAATGAGGTTGAGATTTCGGGTTTTGACGCACAGGCCTCTTGGTTTGTGGGGGAGCAGTTTTCTAGCTTACAAAATTGGCTTGTACGCCTGTCATATAGCCATCAAAATAGTGAAGATAAATCGAGCGGCAATGAATTAGATTCCATTTTACCGGCGCAAAGCGTATTAGGTATTAGCTATGGTGATTACGATGCGAAATGGCGCGCTGAGCTTGCACTGACTCACACCCAAAAAGCTAATGCGGTGATTAACCCCGATACCGAGGCTTCGTTTTTCCAAGCACCTGCCCATACCCTGTTAGATTTAATTGGACATTATCAAGTGAACGAGTCGCTGCGCATAAACGTGGGTTTATTTAATTTAACAGATGAGGAGTATTATTTTGCATCTGAAGTCAGGGGACGCTCTACTGATGAAGCCTTAGGCCGATTTACCGCAGCTGGACGCAACGCTTCCGCAAATCTTATTTGGAGCTTTTAAGCGCCAAGCAAAATCGAGAGACTTAAATATATTAAAACGCCAGCGACACTCAAGGTGCATGCCGGCGTTGTCTTTTTCATTGAAACTGACGACTGTTAATTATCCCTTCCCGCCCCCCAAACAATTAGGCGATTCAGGCACTGAACCAAACTGTTTAACCCACTCTTGCGGTGTGTAGGTGTGTAGGGCTAAGGCATGAACAGGCCCTGCAAGCTCATCGGCTACAAGCTTGTTGACCTTTCGATGTCTAGCTAATAAGCGATCTCCATCAAAGCCTGCACTTACTATCGTTACTTTAAAATGGGTTTCAGAATTGGGAGGCACTGCATGCATATGGCTCTCATTTTCAACCAATAAATACTCAGGGCTTAAGCCTGCTTGAAGTTTTGTTTCAATGTTGGTTTGTACAATCATATTATCTCTTTTGAATTTGTGTTATTTCGACGCTGGAAGCACATAGCGAAATGTAAAATTGATTCGCTCCGAGTCTACCTTTTTTGTTTTGCTGATCCCATGTTGCCAATACTGTTGGGTGCTGCCACGCATGATCAGGAGCGAACCATTGCTAAGCGCAATACGGCGCTTTTCGCTGCTTTGTTTATGTTTAAAATCAAAGTTACGCGTCGCACCTAAACTAACAGACGCAATTACCGGGTCCACGCCTAATTCTGGCTCATTATCAGCATGCATGCCCATACTGTCTTGACCATCCCGATATAAGTTAACCAGCACCGAATTAAACCGAGTTTGACAGCTTTGCTCGCAGTACTCTTTTAGCTTAAAGAGTTTGTCTTCCCACGGCAAAGGCTCCATCATTAAACCTGAGTAGCTATAGCCGGCATCCGCGTCACCATACCAAGCCTGCAGGCGAGGCACTTTCATGCGTTTACCAAACAGCGTAATTTCTGGTTGAGACCATGCTAACTGAGCTTTAAAGTGATGCAGTAGCTTGTGCGCGGTATCAGGTTTTATCCACTGCTTAACTAAACACACCTCTGCGTCTGGCATTTTTAAGTCATGATATTCCGATTCAAATAATGCTTTTTGCATTTGCCTAGACCAAATCCTGTCTCTCAGTGCTACAATTGCCAACATTGTATCACTGAAAAAGTAAGCGCTTGAACACCAATACTGAATTTACCATTCATTCGCGTCAATTTACCTTGCTGCGCTTTCCGCCTCAAGGCAAACATTCGTCTTTACAGGCTTGGGATGCCGCCGATGAGTATTTACTCAATTATCTTTACGACCAGCAGCTATTGGTGCCAAGCCGAATTGCGATACTCAATGACGACTTTGGTGCAATCAGTTGCCCTTTAGCCGAGTTTTCGCCGGAGGTATTTTCAGATTCATTCATGGCGCATTCGGGTATTAAGCTTAACTGCGAACGAAACAAACTACCGCCAGTGAACCTTAGCTCTTCACTTGCCCTTACCGAAGCGAGCAACTTAGTAAAGAATACTTATGAGCTAGTGATTATCAAAATTCCGAGAACCTTGGCTTTATTAGAGCAACAACTTATCGACTTACGCCCATCTCTCAGTGAACATTCAACACTTATCGCCGCCGGAAAAGTTAACAGCGTAACCAGCAATGTATTAAAGCTGTTTGAAAAGTATATCGGCGAAACAAAAACCTCTTTGGCGGTAAAAAAATCGCGACTAATATTCGCACAGTTTAATCCAAATATTGCGCGCAGTTCGCCTTTTCCGAGTAAGGTTGATGATCCTGCTATTAGTTTTAGCCTTTACAATCATGCCAATGTTTTTTGCCGCGAACAGCTCGACATAGGCGCTAGGCTGTTGCTAGAACATTTGCCAAATCACTTCAAGGGCAGATGCATCGACCTAGGCTGCGGCAATGGCGTACTCGGTGTGGCGATGCTGCTGCGCAATCCTGATACTCATATGACTTTTGTAGACGAATCCTTTATGGCAATTGCTTCGGCGCAACTAACGGCTAAGAACGCATTAAGCCATGAGGCCTATGAGCAACAAACTCAATTTGAAGTAAGTCACTGCTTACAAACGCTTATTGAAGCGAAACTGCCACCGGTTGATTTAGTGTTATGCAACCCGCCCTTTCATCAGCAAAATGTAATTACTGACGAGATTGCGTGGAAAATGTTTGTCGATGCAAAGCGCACCTTAAAAGTACATGGTGAGCTACGGGTAGTCGCTAATCGCCATCTAAATTACCCAGACAAACTCAAGCGCTTATTTGGTGGTTGCAAGCTTGTAGCAAATAACCGAAAATTTATGGTATTGAGCGCCATTAAACTCAATGAGAATTAGCCACACTTTGCACGTTAAAACAATGCGAAGTTAATACAGGAATCAATTACATGAAGTTAGCAATCATCGGCAGTATTTTATTGCTCATTACTCAACTGACACAAGCTCAGGTGTTTGACCCAAGTAAACAAGCCGGGGCTAAAATTCAAGCTGATAATTTCTACCCGCTCGTAAAGTTTGAAACCAGCATGGGCGATATTGTGCTTGAGCTTAATCGTAAGCGTGCCCCCGTTACGGTGAATAACTTTTTAGAATATGTGAGCTCGAAAGAATACGACAACACGCTAT
This sequence comes from Glaciecola sp. SC05, assembly GCF_041380235.1. Classification (NCBI taxonomy): domain Bacteria; kingdom Pseudomonadati; phylum Pseudomonadota; class Gammaproteobacteria; order Alteromonadales; family Alteromonadaceae; genus Glaciecola; species Glaciecola sp. SC05. The sequence continues at coordinate 41,179 of NZ_JBGIYY010000026.1, read as the reverse complement.
TTCATCGTGTCATTGCAGATTACGTTGTGCAGGGCGGCGGCTATACACCTGAATTTAAGGAGAAAAAACTTAATAAACCTATTATTAACGAATCTGGAAATGGTCTGAAAAATAACTATTATTCAGTTGCGATGGCTCGCCAAGATGACCCACACTCAGCCACGCGCCAGTTTTTCTTCAATATGGATGAAAACGAAAACTTAGACCCAGGCCGTACATGGGGATATACGGTATTTGCCAATGTGACCGAAGGCACTGAGGTATTAGACGCCATGGCACAAGTGGAAACCGAATATCGGCCGCTAATTCGCTTTCAAGATGTGCCCAAAACGCCCATCATATTAATATCGGCTACGATACTGCCAGAGCCGACTTTTGACTAAATATCAGCTATCAGCTCGAAGTATTTTACCTAAGCTTAGCTGTTGCTCTAGCCATACATTAAACTCTGCTTGCTGATGAATAATAACGCCGCCGTATACGGTTTTAACTAAACCGAGTGCACGTAACTTATGCAGCGCTCTATGCGAAGAAAGTACGGTCACCCCGAGTAATTCCGACAAATCTGATTGTTTTAACGATACCTTTCCAGAAGGATCCGCATATTCTTGAAGAATTTTAGCTAGTCGAATATAGGTAGGTAATCGGAGCAAATCGTCCAATCGCTCCAGCGCCAAATGAAGCTTCAGACCCATTGAGCGCAGTAAAAAACTATAAAGCTCAGGATGCGCAGCAGCGCACCTATTAAACTGCGCCAACGACATCTGAATCAGCTGAGTATCCCCTAGCGCCTGTGCATGATGTGTTCTTGGTAAATGATTAAATAAGGTAAATTCGCCAAAAGTGTCGGCTCGCTGCAGTGTCACCGTATGCTGATATTCTCCATCCAATCCAAAGTTGCCAATTTTTATCTGCCCTTTATAAATAATCGATAAACCAAGCTTAAATTCACCTCTGTTTTGGATCGTTTCACCACTTGCATAATCCAAAATTGGCGCAAACTCTGCACAACGGACCATCAACTCGTCTGGTAACTGGGTTTTTTGTTCGATTGTTTGCATCACCTTATTAAAAACACCCTAAATTCACATCAAAAATATAGATGTATATTTTTCAGCCATTATGCACCTGCTACCTTAATGGTGTAAACAGGAGATATATATGCATTATCAATACGCCATCGTCGCAGTTTTTATGTTTTTCGCACTTGCTGAGGCTAGACACAGTAAATTATTTAAAAAACAGCATGAAGTGAAAGACGATGGTATCGTCGAGCTGCTTGGGACGCTTTTGTTGTTCATATTCACACAACCAGTAGTGCTCTTCACTGCGGCAGCTGCGGCTTCATTGCTGGTCCCGCAATATGAAGGAGCGTTAGCCGACACCTCAATTTGGTTGCAATTTCTACTCTTCTTAGTATTTGACGACATGATGCAGTATTGGTGGCATCGCTTAAGTCATAGCTATATACCATTATATAAATTACACCGAGCCCACCATAACGCTAAATATATGAGCATTCGTATCGTTTATCGTAATAACTTTTTCTACTACTTGTGCATGCCTTCACTATGGCTATCGGGTGTACTTATTTATTTGGGTTTAGGCTGGGTATATGCATTCTACTTAGTTGCTAAGCTCACTATTATCATGGGTGCTCACTCAGAGTGGAAATGGGATGCCGCCCTATATAAAATTCCCGCGCTTAACCCGCTGATGTGGATAATTGAACGCACAATATCGACACCATCTACCCATAGTGGCCATCATGGCTTGCGCAAAGATGATCCTGCAACCAACTACAAAGGTAACTACGGCAATATGCTGTTCATTTGGGATATGATGTTTGGTACAGCTAAAATCACCCGCCAATATCCCCACAGCTATGGCGTAGAAGGCATGCGTAAAGCTGAATGGGCCGAGCAGTTATTTTGGCCGCTTATTAAACCAGTAAAACCCATAAAAAAAGATAAATAACCAAGTAGTCATTTATGGCGAGTTGATATGAGTCGCCTGCTTTTGCTGGTACTCTAAAAATAGCCTAATACAATAATTCTAGATTAAGTCTTATATATTGATAAGGCAAACTTGGCTGTCTTTTGTTAGTGTAGTATGTTCAATGAATGGAATAGCGCTTCTCATCTATTACTTTAGATTATATGCAGTAGGTAAAATTTGAAGCGATATAACAGTGAATATAGGAAGACAGATGAAAGCATCCGATTTAATGATCAAAGCTCTTGAAGCTGAAGGTGTAGAGTACATATTCGGTATCCCCGGAGAAGAAAACCTCGACCTACTCGAATCATTACGTAACTCCAACATCAAGCTCATTCTCACGCGTCATGAACAAGGCGCAGGTTTTATGGCGGCGACCTATGGCAGGCTCACTGGTAAGGTTGGCGTATGCTTATCGACTCTGGGCCCTGGTGCAACAAACTTGGTTACGCCTGCGGCTTACGCACAACTGGGCGCGATGCCAATCTTAATGATCACCGGTCAAAAGCCTATTAAAACCAGTAAGCAAGGTCGTTTTCAGGTCATTGATGTTGTAGACATGATGCGTCCAATCACCAAATACACCACACAAGTGGTAAGCGGCGACCGTATCCCATCGGTCGTAAGAGAAGCCTTTAGATTAGCCAGTGAAGAACGTCCGGGCGCCACCCATATTGAACTACCTGAAGATATCGCTGCTGAAAAAACTTCCGCTCCCTTATTAAAAGCTAGCGTCGTACGCCGTCCAATCGCAGAATACAAAGCCATTAATGCCGCTATTGACATGATTCAAAAAGCCAAGTCACCGGTGTTGCTTATTGGCGCAGGCGCCAATCGCAAACTCACGGCCAAAATGCTCGGACAGTTTGTAGACAAAACCGGTATCCCTTTTATCACCACGCAAATGGGTAAAGGCGTTATCAACGAGGGTCATAAGTTATTTATGGGTAACACTGCGCTGTCCTCAGGTGATTTTGTGCATCGCGCCATTGAGAGAGCAGACTTAATCATCAATGTAGGGCACGACGTTGTAGAAAAACCGCCTTTCTTTATGCATGTTGGTGGCCAACAAGTCATGCATATCAACTTTGAAACCGCAGCAGTCGACCCAGTATACTTTCCGCAACTAGAAGTGGTGGGCGATATTGCCAACAGTATTTGGCAAATCAATGAAGCGATTGTGCCGCAAAGTCATTGGAAATTAGATTTTTATGATGATGTCCATGAGGCATACTTTAAGCATCGTTGTGCTGCCGAACTCGACGATCGCTTTCCCATGTTACCTGAACGAGTGGTAAAGGAGGTTCGCTCGGCAATGCCAAAAGACGGCATCGTTACTCTTGATAACGGTGTTTATAAAATTTGGTTTGCACGGAACTACCCTGCATATTTTCCAAACACTTTATTGTTAGACAACGCCCTCGCTACAATGGGCGCAGGCTTGCCCTCGGCGATGGCCGCTAAACTCGTGCATCCTGATAAACCGGTTATCACGGTGTGTGGTGACGGCGGTTTTATGATGAACAGCCAAGAAGTCGAAACTGCGGTAAGACTAAAGCTGCATATTGTAATTATAATTCTGCGCGATGACGCCTATGGCATGATCAAATGGAAGCAAAGCAATATGGGCTTTGATAACTACGGTCTTGATTATCAAAACCCAGACTTTGTGAAATACATTGAAAGCTATGGCGGCAAAGGTTGGAGAGTGTCTGCCGCAGACCAACTCAATCAACAGATCAAAGACTGTTTGGCCGAACCGGCTGTGCACTTAATTGATGTGCCTATCGACTATAGTTTGAATGATGAAACCTTGAATAAAACCATTCGTGAACTCAGCGCTAAGCTTTAAGGAGGCAACATGTTAGCAAAATCTTATCCGTACTATTTAGCGAACAAGGCCGTTTATGCAAACGAAGATCTTGATGTTACTAACAAATACACCCAAGAAGTGGCGACAAAAGTTGCATTAGCCGATGCTAGAGTGATAGATCAAGCCATAGCAGCTGCTGAAAAAGCTCAGCCAGCACTCAATAAAATGGCGCCTTACCAACGTCAGAAAATTCTCGAGCATTGCGTTGAAGGCTTCAAAAAGCGCTTTGACGAACTGGCCTATTCACTTTGTATAGAAGCGGGCAAACCCATTAAAGATGCAAGAGGCGAAGTGACGCGCTTAATCGACACCTTTAAAATCGCAGCTGAAGAATCTGTGCGAATTAACGGTGAGGTAATGAATTTAGAAATCACTGAGCGGGCAAAAGGCTACACTGGTATGTATAAACATGTTCCGATTGGTCCTTGCTCATTTATATCGCCGTTTAACTTTCCATTAAATTTGGCTGCTCATAAGGTGGCACCCGCTATTGCTGCAGGGTGTGCGTTTGTGCTGAAACCTGCTAGCCGCACCCCTATTGGCGCCTTAATTATTGGTGAGATTTTGGCAGAAACCGACTTACCCGAAGGGGCATTTTCAATTTTGCCATGCAGTCGAGATGGTGCTGACCTATTCACTACCGACGACCGCTTCAAACTCTTGAGCTTCACTGGTTCGCCTGACGTGGGCTGGCAGCTGAAAGCCAAAGCTGGGAAAAAACCCGTCATTTTAGAGCTCGGGGGCAATGCTGCCTGTATTGTCGATGCCGACACTGATCTAGAAGATGCCATTACTCGCATTATATTTGGTGCTTACTATCAGTCGGGTCAAAGCTGTATTAGTGTTCAAAGAGTATTAGTACATCAATCTTTGTATGATGAATTTAAGCAGCAGTATGTCGCTAAAGTGAAGGCCTTAGTGCACGGCGACCCACTTGATGAAAACACCTTCATTGGCCCGATGATCTCTGAAGGCGAAGCCAAACGTTTAAAGGGATGGATTGATAACGCGGTGGCCGCAGGCGCGAATATGCTATGCGGCGGTAATTTAGACGGAGCGATGCTAGAAGCCACTGTTTTAGAAAATGTGCCACGAGAATGCGAGGTCAATGCCGATGAAGCCTTTGGCCCTGTCTCGGTGATCAGCGCCTTTGATGATTTTGATGACGCGCTTGCCCGTGTCAATGACAGTCAATTCGGCTTGCAAGCAGGCGTTTTCACTCGTGATATTTACAAAGCACATAAAGCGTGGGATGAGTTAGAGGTGGGCGGCGTTGTAATTGGTGATGTGCCAAGTTGGCGTGTTGATAATATGCCATATGGCGGTGTAAAAGAGTCAGGGTTAGGACGCGAGGGTATTCGTTACGCCATCGCCGATATGACCGAGATCAAACTAATGATTTTGCGCACTCCACAATAGAGTTTCAATAAGTAAATAGGCGAGTGCTTTGCATACTGCGGTTCAGTAGCATTAATAAAAACAAGCTTCTTGCTTGCAACCTTAAAAGGGAACTATCAAGGTTCCCTTTTAAGGTTTTAACATGCAAATGATTTACATAACAAAAGCGTTGCGTAATAAACCATAGCAGGTTTTTTTCATACTAAAGTTAAAAACTAGTCAATAATGCAGTAAGCTAAGCAATTATTACTGCTGCCCTAGACTATTGCGGACACAACAGAAAAAATGATTGAACTCCATTCAATAAAAAAACAGTTCCAAAATGGTGAGGAAATAGTCACAGCCATTGATGGTGTGTCCTTAACTATTCATAAAAATGAATTTGTAGCAATTATGGGTAGCTCTGGCAGCGGAAAGTCTACTCTGATGAATGTGTTGGGTTGCCTCGATACGCCGTCGTCAGGTAAATACGTCTTAGACGCTAAAGATGTTGCCAGCCTAAGCGATGATGAACTCTCTAAAATCAGAAATGAACATATCGGATTTATCTTTCAAACTTTTCATTTGCTGCCAAAGCTCAACGTTATTGAGAACGTTAAATTGCCACTTCGATATTCAAACGTCGAAATAGAAGACGCCAATAATCGTGCTTTAGCCTTAATTGATAGAGTAGGTTTAACACACCGCAAGCATCATCGGCCCAACGAAATGTCCGGTGGGCAACGCCAGCGTGTGGCCATTGCGCGCGCGTTGATTAACCGGCCTAGCGTTATCCTAGCTGATGAGCCCACCGGCAACTTAGACAGCCAAACGTCTAAAGAGATCATGGATTTACTAACGGAGCTCCATATTTCAGGGCAAACCATTGTTATGGTTACTCACGAGGATGACATTGCCGAATACGCCCAACGCACGATTCGTATGAAAGATGGCAAAATAATTAGTTAAGGCAACAATAGGAAAGACATAGATGAATATCATAAGGTCTCAAGTTGACTACACAAAATGTCTTAGCGCTCTCTCGCTGCTGAGTATGTTGTTATTTAACAGCTCCGCAATGGCGAAAAACGACTTGTTATTAACCGGTCAAATAAGTTCATCGACAAAACAAATTGTCAATGCCCCGCAAGGCAGTCGATGGCAATTACAAATTCAATGGATGGAACAAGAAGGTAAAATTGTTGAGCAAGGAAATTCGGTAGTTGTGTTTGATGGCGCAGCAGAACAGGCTGAACTGACTTCAAATGAAGAAAATTTAGATCGCCTCGTGCTTGAGTTAGAGCAGTTAAAAGTCCAACAAGAACAAAAGGTCATCGACGCTCGCGGGCGCCTTACGGTTGCTAAAATGCGCGTTGAAAAAGCAACTATCGAAGCATCGGTGCCAAGCTCACAAGTTGCCGCTCTCGAAAAAGGTCAATTCGAACTAGAGTTGCAGCGCACCATGCTAGAGCAAGTGAAGGCTGAGGAAGCTCTGCAGCGCGCCCTTTACGAACAAAGCGCAGAACTGACTAAAAAAGAAGTAAATATTCTGCAGGTAAAAGAACAAATTAGCTATCTAGAAGGTATTCTCGCAAACCTCAACGTAATTGCCCAAGTTACCGGGCCCGTTAGCTATGCCATCCACCCTTGGTTTGGCACAAAGCTCAGTGCTGGCATGAATGTAAGGGCGAGTTGGAAAGTCCTAGACGTGCAGTCTACCAGTAACTTTCAAATTGAAACGTGGATTCACGAAATTGATGCTGTTGGTTTGGACGAAAACACCGCTGTAGAAATCACGCTTGATGCCTATCCTAACAAAAAATATAGAGGGATCATTAGCAACTTATCGAAACAAAGCGAGCGCAAAGCACTGTGGAGTAAAAGTGCTTATTTCCCCGCAATAGTGACATTTGAGACGGCCCCTGAGGTCAATTTATTACCAGGGATGAGCGTGCGTATTTTAGTCGACAAGGCAGGTGGAAAAAATGTCTAAACTTATTGTTTCGTCAATTATAGCGGCAGCGATTTTATTGACTGCCTGCAGCGATGAAAAGCCTGCGAAAACAGCTGCGAAAAGCGGCAGTGAGGCACTCATCTCGGCACCTGCAGAACTGGTATCTTTGCAAGAAATAGGCATCACGCCTCCCAGTATTCGACGCATGTGGGAATACAAAATAGAATACATTGCGCGAGAAAATACCCTCGTAAAAGCTGGGGATTTGTTAGTTAAGTTTGATGGTGAAAGTTTACGAAACAATCTTGTGAGTCGTCGCAGCGAACTTGATGCTGCCATTAAAGAAAGCGAACAAAAGAAACTCGAAAACGAGGCTACGCTCGAACAATATAACCTCGATTTGGCCGAAGCAAAAAAGGATATGGACATAGCCACACGTAAAGTAGCTATAACTGATGTCTCTCGTTCAGATATCGAGAGGCGCAAGCAGCAAGCCGAACTGCGTATCACTACCGAGTTGCATCAACAGGCCATACAGCGTGTCGCACAACACAAAATTGCGATGCAAATAAATGAACAAGTGCAGCAAGCCCGAATATCCAAAGCTCAATCGAAAGTCGACGAGCTCAATGAGAATATTAAAAAGTTGGAAATAAAAGCGCCCAAGGAAGGCATGGTAGTGCTAGTGCCAAACAGTGATGATGAAAAGCCGGCCATTGGCGATACCGTATTTATGGGAAGCCTATTAATATCTTTACCTGCGCTCGATAAAATTGCAGTGAAGGTGGAATTTGACGAGTCATTTACACCCGATATAGTGCTAGGCAACGCCGTTAGAATCACCTTGGATGCGTTTCCTGAGCGGCCGTTTTCAGGCACAATCTCGGAGCTTGGCAAATCTTACCGGAATAAATCAAGCACTAATCAAAAGATGGTATTTGACGCATGGGTTACCTTAGATGAGCTCGATATGAATATAATGCGCCCAGGTATGAAAGCTACAGTTGATATTATAGAGGAGCTAATATGAAAGCTTCCTTTGCGATGCTCGCTATTGCCTTTTTGCTTCTCGGCTGCGCGCAAGATGAGCAAAGTTCTATTCCGCTTTTTACCGTAACGAAGACTCCATTTTCTATCGAGGTAGCAGGCTTTGGCGAAATCCAAGCTTCGCAATCCCAAAAAATTATGACGCCCGGGCGCAGGCCTATGACTATCTCATGGCTTAAAGATGAGAACTCCATTGTTCAAAAAGGAGATATCATCGCCCGCTTTGACGCACAGCAAATTCTTAAAGACAGCCGCGAGGAAGAGCTTGAACTGATGCTGCTTCAGCAAGATATCGTAAAAAGTAATGCTCAGCAAAACCAAGCCAAACAAGATATCGATTCAGACCAAAGCTTTGTTAAATATGAATTTGACTTTACAGACCGTTTTGCTATCGATGACCTGCGCATATATTCACAATTGGAAATTATCGACACCCTTGCCAATAGAGACTTTTTGGAAGCGAAGGACGACTTCTTAACGTGGAAAGAGACCAGCATCGTAGAGCAACATAACAATGAAATGGCGGTATTAGATATTCGTAAAACCGGTGTCGAAACAAAGTTTAATCAGCATCAACAGGCATTGTCTAGTCTGGAAGTGATTTCGCCTTTTTCCGGCTTGCTTGTATATGAGAAAGATCGCCGAGGAGAAAAACCCGCGATTGGACAAACAGTATTCCCTGGCAGACCCATTGCACAAATCCCTAATCTAGATGACATGCAGGCAGCACTGTTTGTGCAAGCTAACGACGCGATAGATTTAGCGCAAGGACAAGCTGTAGAGATTCGTTTGGATGCATTCCCTGACACCCTATTTAATGGTGAAGTTGTCAATGTTTCAGGATTTCCTAGAAGCATCGAACGGGGCAATCCTGTCACATACTTTGAAATTGTTGTCTCCTTACTTGAACAAGACAAACGGATGATGCAACCGGGTCGAAAGCTGAGTGCCAAAATAGAAGTTAAATCACCCAGTGATAAACTGGTTGTGCCGCTGCAAGCATTGTATTTTGATGATGGAAGCACCTATGTCTATCTAAAGAATGGCAATCGTTTCACTAAGCGTCTGGTGTCCAGTGGGCGAAAGAATTTATACGTGGTGGAAATTACTGAGGGTCTAACAGATGGTGATGTGATTGCCTTAAGTTTGCCTGAGCCAACTCAAGTGCAAGGAAGCTAACAATGACTAAATATTTGGCTCTGTTGCAAAATGCGATAAACGAGTTACTAGCGCAAAAACTCCGTACTTTTTTGACCATGCTGGGGATGATTTTTGGCGTAGGTTCGGTTATCGCCATGCTTAACATCGGTGAAGGGGCAGAGAATGAGGCACTGAAACTTATCGATTCGATGGGTGTAAACAATATCATTGTAAATGCAAAAACCTACGAAAAAGCACAACTATCAGAAATACGTGAAGAAAGCCTCGGTTTGAATATGGGCGATGTGAAAGCTGCCATGGCTACTCTGCCGTTTGTAGAAGGCTACAGCGCGTCGAAAAACGTTGACATATACGATACATACAGTGACTACAACAAAAGCCAAGCACAAACGCTGGGCGTTACGGTAAGCTACTTTTCAAACGCCAATATGCAGTTAGCTGCCGGGCGCTTTTTAAATCAAGATGACGACAACCAACTGGCGCAACTTGCCGTTTTAGGCGCTGACGCTGCAAGAGAACTTTTTCCCGGCGCTGATTTTACGCCAAAAAAAATGCTCGGTGAATACGTAAAGGTCAATCATGTATGGCTTCAGGTTGTTGGCATATTAGAGCCACCTGCTGGTACAAAAAACGAATTCCAAGGCGTGCAAATTGGCGGTGACCGTTATCGTATTTTTGTTCCCTTAAGCGTGAGTGTGCAAAAGTTTGCCAGCGACATCTTAGCCAGTGAACTCGACAGTATTAAGTTAAACATCGCGAAGGGTACAGACCCTGTCGTTGCAGCAAAGGCCATCGATAATTTAATTAAATTACGCCACGGTGGTTTAGATGACTATATGCTGATTATCCCAGCGGCTCTGCTAGAGCAACAAAAGCAGACTCAGCAAATTTTTAACATCGTCATGGCTTGCGTGGCGGGCATCTCTCTGTTGGTCGGCGGGATTGGCATCATGAATATCATGCTTGCTAATGTCATGGAGCGTACTAAAGAAATCGGCTTACTTAGAGCCGTCGGTGCCACTCAAGAGGATATTAGGCAACAATTTTTAGCCGAAAGCTTCGCGATTTCAGTGCTTGGCGGCATGCTAGGAATAGTCTTTGGTTTAGCGCTCTCAGAAATTATTGGGTCATATTCGGGATGGGCGGTAAGCTGGTCGATACCGGCAATATTTTTGTCACTCAGTATCTGCATGATTGTGGGCGTAGGCTTTGGGGTCTTTCCTGCTATAAAAGCGTCTAAACTTAGTCCTATTGATGCATTGCATAGCGACTAAGTGACTAAATGACTATGCAATGCACCATCTTCGGGCAAGTAGCAGCGCTTTTTAAGCTTTGCGTAGCTAAACTTATTTTAGACTTTCAAAGTGATTATCTAGCTTAGCGAGATAATTCTGCCGTTGTTGTTTTGACGTTTTTGCGGCTCTAGGATACTTAGCTTTGTTTACATCCAGATGAATAAGCTCTTTTTGCCAGCCGTAAGTACGAGCTAAAAAAGATGCAATCCCCGCCTCGGGGTCTGCTTCTTCTGCGCCTGCCAAGCAAGTTGCAATATAGCTAAAATTAACAGGATGCTCCCTGTCAGGCTCCACAACTTCTAAGGTTTCACACATATAAATGGGCACTGTGTGTATAGTTTGAATCAGCCCAGGGTGCCCCGTAAAACATTCTAGATTGAAAATATCTTGAGGGTTGACCTGCACAAATCGATAGTCTTGTTCTCGTACCCGCAGCTTAGGGTCAATTTCAGTAGGGATAAGCTGAACGGTGATAGAGGATTGCTTATCTCTAAAGGCACCAACATAGGTTTGCTTTTCTTGGTTTGATCGCGTTACCCAAGCGCGCTGCCAGCCAGAAATTCGCGCTGCTAGAGTAGGCAAATAGATATTGCTATGACGTTCGCGACTGCTTTTTGAGAGTAAACTACCGTAGCCGGCAATAAGTACTTTGTTTTGGGTAGCCTTTATCCAGGTTTCCAAGCTATCTTTTTGCATATCATTACCATCAAAACCCCAGCTTTTAGGCGCGCTGGATATCAAAACTGATCACCTCAGAAATACTCTCACAATCTAATGCCAACATAATCAATCGGTCGATGCCCATAGCGACGCCTGAACAATTGGGTAAGCCAGCCCTTAAGGCATTCATAAACCGAAAGTCAATTGGCTTGGCAGGCTTGCCTAGCTTACTACGCTGCTCATTATCTTGCTCAAATCGCACTGCCTGAATGTTGGGGTCACTGAGTTCCTCAAAACCATTTGCTAGCTCTACACCTTTGTAATAAAACTCAAATCGAAGAGCGGTGTTAGACTCAGGCTCTAGCTTTGCTAATGCTGCTTGAGAGTGTGGGAAATGACTAATGCATACTGGTACATACTGACCAATTCGGGGCTCTATTTCTTGGGAGAACAATACTTGCAGCAAGGCATCAAATAATACCGTGTCTCGATAGCCTTGTTTTACTAGCTGCTCGGCATAATCTGACAAACCCTTTTGCGCTGAAATCGCCAATAGCTCGTCAATTGATGTTGCAAATGGATCTAGCTGCAAGTGATCGACGAATACTTTTTGATAGCTACATTGCTCGATGGTCTTTACACCTAAGACTTCTATCAACAGTTCTCCCACTTCATCAATAAGATTTTGCATAGCGAAGTCCCTTCGATACCACTCTAGCATCGTAAATTCTGGATTATGCAAGGTTCCGACTTCGTCTTCCCTAAAACACTTACAAATCTGAAAAATGTCAGGATAGCCAGCCGCTAGCATTCGCTTCATAGCATACTCAGGCGATGTTTGCAGATATAGAGCCATGGCATCAAAATGGCCGTTGGAGGGGTGTTGTGTTTGCAATGCTTCTAAGTGGACATCAGTGACCGTGCCGGCACTTAAAGCTGGCGTTTCTACTTCAAGTACTTTGCGTGTTGTAAAGAACCTGCGAATAGTTGATAAAATCGCTGCGCGTTTGCGCAGCGTTTCTAATTTGGCAGAGGGTTGCCAATCCATCATGTTTTACTTTTGAGCGCGGGAGGCGTATTCACCACTGCGGGTATCGACTTTTATGATCTCTCCGGTTTGCACAAACAGAGGCACTCGAACCACCGCTCCGGTGCTCAATGTGGCTGGTTTTCCGCCGGTGCCGGCTGTATCGCCCTTTAGACCTGGGTCAGTTTCGACAATCTCAAGCTCAACAAAATTAGGTGGCGTGACCACTATTGGGCTACCATTCCATAGCGTTAGCGTACATTCGTCGTTTTCTACTAACCATTTTACATTGTCACCAATGGCTTTAGCATCAGCTGCTATTTGCTCAAAGGTCTCATTGTTCATAAAATGCCAGAATTCACCGTCGGTATACAAATATGCAAGAGTCGTATCAACTACGTCAGCGCCCTCAACCGTCTCACCAGAGCGGAAGGTTTTTTCTAACACTTTACCCTGAATGAGTTTACGGATGCGAACACGATTAAACGCCTGCCCTTTGCCCGGCTTTACATATTCATTTTCTAGAATAGAACAAGGTTCCCCATCTAGCATGATTTTAAGACCTGCTTTAAACTCGTTAGTACTGAAATTAGCCATTACTTCCTCTGATCCTTACACTGGAAAACCATCAACATGCTGATAATACCTAAAAAAATCATTCCTGTAGAGATGAACTGGCAAAAAGAATTAGCAAAGTCTTTTACAACGCCAGAATCACTGCTTGAATATTTAAGTATTGATGCCCAAAAATATAGCCAACATTTCTCGGCAAGACGCTTATTCTCAATGCGCGTCCCGCGTCCATTTGCCGATTTAATGGCGCCTGGCGACTGGCATGACCCACTTTTACAACAAGTCATTCCGCGCCAGCAAGAGTTTGAAAATCCTCTGGATTTTGTAGAAGACCCGCTGCAAGAGCAAAACAACAGTCTGCCGGGTATTTTGCACAAATATTTAAACCGAGCGTTGTTAATTGTCAAAGGAGGCTGTGCAGTAAACTGTCGCTATTGCTTTAGGCGACATTTTCCCTATCAAGACAACGCCGTAAGTAAACAAAAGTGGTTAGAAGTAATTGACTATATTCGCCAAGATACGGCATTAGACGAGATTATATTTTCAGGCGGCGACCCGCTTATGGCAAAGGACAGTCACCTTGCTTGGCTAGCACAACAGATAAGTAAGATTGAGCACATCAAACGCATTCGAATCCATACTCGACTACCTGTGGTCATCCCGCAGCGCATCAACGATGAATTTCTAGGTTGGTTTGGTGCTCTGCCCCAGCAAAAAATTATTGTGTTACATATCAATCATGGAAATGAGGTCAGCGATGCATTAAAACAAAAGTGTTTGGCACTAAAGCAAGCTGGCATAACCTTGTTGAATCAAGCCGTATTGTTAAATGGCATTAATCACACGAGTGATGCTCAAATTGCGCTAAACAATGCGGTGTTTGAAGCTGGGATCCTGCCTTACTATTTACATATGTTAGACAAAGTCAAAGGAGCCTCTCATTTTGATGTGAGTGAATCCGATGCAAAAATAATGATGGCTGAGCTTATAAAGCGTCAACCGGGCTATTTAGTGCCCAAACTCGTTAGAGAAATTGCAGGACAACCCGGCAAAACGCCGATCGATTTAAAATTGCAGCCTCAAAACTCAGCCTAAGCGTAGGTGTTAATGTTGCCGCCCGAACTACCTGCCGGTGCTGGCGCAGGTGCTGCGGCCTCTAGCAGTTGCAATACTGCCTGCCCTTCTTGTTTCTGCTGGCTGTTTGCCATTTGTGCAGATTTAATTTGAAGAGCAAAAGCTACACCAGATGTACCCTGTATATCCATTGCCTCATCCTATGACTGCTTGTAGCAATCAACTAAAGCAGGCACAATTACCTGCAATATGCTTATCGGCCGCACCACAACAATTTTTAGTTGCGCTTGATAGCAACTCATATGCTCGTATAAAGGATGTTATGAATAAAGTAATCAGCGCGCTAAACGAAAATCTTCAAATTATTTATCGCAAAGCGATTGACGCGGACACTGCCCTTGATGCACTGCAAGCATCCGGCAAGGGTAAGTTTAAAACGATTTTTGGAGATGACACCCCCTTCAATAGTCGCAGCAAGCGCTTTAAAGACTATGTCGAGGAGGTTGCTGGAGACGTAGCTTTATTGCAATCAGACGATAATTCTGACATTGAGTCTCAGAAACAGCACCTGCCTGTTATCGTAAAAAAACTAGGGCTATTACTCGCCACCTTGGAGCAATTTAAAAAAACCTTATAGAGCTCCATATTGGAGCGATAGCCTAGCGGAACACAATTTTTTATATGTTGGTAATTGAATTATCTTTTTCGCTCCGACCAAGCAAACATTAATCCGACCATGACCACCGAAACGAATATGATCATAGTTGGACTGCTAACATCTACCGTGCTTAACTTAGGTTTATCTGGAGCAGTTCCCACCAATAATTCGCGAATTTCAAAGTGATTACCCTGAAACCCCGTAATATCAAAACTCATTTGCTTAACATTCAATACTGGTGTCGAAAAATTCCTAAGATTAATGACATCCCACGAACCTTGTTGCAAATTGTCAAAGGAATCGTGCCAAAGTAGTTGACTGTTCTCTGCTAACAAAGAAACATTCATAGAGCGTACCTGTTGACCAAGATGATGGCGCCAATCATTGAAAAAAGAAATGGAAGTAACATTCACTCCGGTAGTTAACGCGACGTGGATATTAAATACTTGTTGATCTGATAAATCTGCTCCGCTTCTTTGATAAGCAGCAAATCGTGTTGGCGTGTAGCGGTCGGTCACACCATCAAAAAGCTGCACAGCGTTGTAAAACTCCCAGCCTTCAGGTCCTAGCAAACTTAACTCGCTGATATTTTCATTGCTAATAAATTTTGCATGAGCACTAACGCACATAAACATCAAACCAATGAGCAAATAAGCTGATCTGATCATTTTGACTAACCTCACATGAACACCACTAATTCGACAATATATTATGTTTGTACTGTGGCTTAGGTATAAGAAGCGATACTAGNTTGATCTTTGCTGTATGATTTTGCAGCAGTTTGTGCGTGATTTAGACAAAGAAGCGTAATTGCAGTGTAGTCTTCTACATAAAATTACGATGATGCGGTATAAATCATGCACAAGCGCTGCTATCCCCATGCACTTATCTGCCTTTCTAGGAAAAGCCTAAACGCCTAATACGTGATAAGCTGTTCAGAGAGAGTAAGAGCAGATATGATGGCTTATTCAACACGATGTTGAAATTGCACTCAGCGGCAAAGTTTGTACTAGATACTTAGACTGAACGCGCCTAAAGGAAAAATTAATATGCTCCCTAAATTCATTTTCGTTACTTTTTTGATGCTCATGTTACCGCTTAACACTTATTCACTGGAAGCAGATCTGCAGACACCACCGTATATCGAAATATATGATGAGCGAGCCTTAAACGTGCTCGACCCAGAGGCAGTTTTCAACATTTTAGGAGAGGGGTACTCGTGGTCAGAAGGGCCTCTTTGGCTCGCTGAACAAAACATGCTGCTGTTTTCAGATGTCCCACAAAACATCATATATCAGTATAAAGAGAGTGAAGGTGTATCTGTCTACCTGAAACCATCAGGTGCAACTGGAATACACAGTGATGACTCCCAACAAGGCGCCAATGGCTTAGTATTAGATCCCGAAGGAAAATTGCTTATCATGCAGCACGGTGACCGGCGTGTATCAGTTATGGATGCGCCACTTGATGCACCAATGCCAATATACACCTCGGTGGTTTCCCATTATGAAGATAAACGCTTAAATAGTCCTAACGATGGCGTCTTTCACTCTAGTGGCGATCTGTACTTTACCGACCCTCCCTATGGTCTAAGTGGCGGCAGAAATAGCCCGCACAAACAGCTTGCCTTTGATGGCATTTATCGCTTAAGTAAAGCGGGTAAACTGACGCTAGAAGACGATAGCGTGCTTTATCCAAATGGTATTATTTTGAGTAACGATGAATCGAAAGCTTTCGTGGCGGCATCAAACCGCGCTGACGCTAAATGGTATCAATACGATATTGCTGAGGATGGCAGCTTGGCAAATAAACAGGTATTTTATGACGTCTCTGACTTAGTTGGACAAACTAAAGAGCAAGGCTTACCCGACGGCTTTGCAATGCACACTAAAGGATACCTGTTTGCGACCGGACCGGGAGGCGTATTTTTATTTACTGAATCAGGTGAGCTTTTAGCTAAAATTAGAACCGGTAAATCTACAGCAAACTGCGCCCTGTCGGCCGACCAAAAAACATTATTTATGACAGCTCACGACACTTTAATGTCTATCCAACTGAAGTGAACCGGTACATCGATATGAACCTTGAAGCCTTATGTGACTGCAATTTACTGCAGCGGTGTTCACTGAAGTTGTGACACCGGCAAGGCGGCAATTCTGCGATTTATTAATTCAAGAGTTTGCTGATAAGCAGGGCTATCTACCGCTTGATATTTATCGGTAAATTCCTTTGCGTCTAAGCCTTCGTCTAGGTCGAGTAAACTGGGAAAAAACAAAGTTTCTTGCGGCGCCTGAGCCATAATCCCTTGGACATGTTCAGCAAATAGAGGGTCTACAGCCAATGCAGCAAAATGCGCACCGGATAAATCGGCGGCCAAATCCGTAAAGCTATATCCAGAGCCACCCGCACCGCGGTCCATTAGCTCCTTGAACTCGCCCACAGCAATACTGAAACCTTGCTCAGACAGTAATTTGATAGCGGCAGAGTAAATAAAATGCAGACTTAAGTCTTCTCTACCACCTAACACCGCAGCGTGAGAGCTGGTCGGCATATCTGCTACGGCAATACTTAACTCTCCTACTAAGCGTGAAAATCGATAATTCCCAGCATATATTGCAAGCGCCATAATCGCGGCTTCGTTTTGAAGGGCGGCATCTTTAGGCTCTAGCTGTTTTGATGCTTCTTGCATAAGCTTTGACAAATAATATGCCAGTGAAGTGTTCGATTGCACTTGTTGACTGCGCGGTAAGCTATCTAAAAATTGCAGATAATGAACAATTTGTCGATTTACCAACTGAGTACGCTGATCTTCAGGGGCCCCTTTCACTTCTTTTAAGGCTTCTAGCAGATTCTCCGATGGCGCTAAATCTAATAATATGCGTTGCTCTGAAATATCGACTTTGCTGATCCATTCAATAGCGCTAGTCGCAACTTTCGACTGTGTATGACGATTGACCAAATATTCAGCTATGGCCAATGACCAATCTCCGGGAATCGAAACACTGCCAATTTGCACCTTATCGACCAATAAACCTTGCGCTGACAAAAACCTGACTTCTACATTCACATATAAATCTGTGGTGATTCTGCCTAAAAAATAACTTATTTGTAAAGATGCCGAATCAGTTGCGAACGCAACATCTACTTGCGCTTGGCCTCTAGCTCGCTGCAAAAATCCTGCAAGACTATGCGCCTGTGCAGGGTTGATGCTGATTTGATGAGGGTCTTTACGCTCGCGAATGATCAGCCGTGCCTGCTCTAACAGCGCATTAATACTGTCGGCTTTGTCAACCTGTTCACTCGAAGATACCTGCACTTTGGCGGAAGTATCTAAAAGTAAAACCGTTAGTAATAAGCCAACGGTAACCACAATTAAGGCTAAATAGGTAAGTGTTTTTCGCATTCGTTAAATAGAGGTTTTTAGCTGCACTAAATGGTGACCGATGATAGCACTAAACAAAAGTATCTGTCTGCATCCATGGGCTTTAAGCGCATTAGGTTAAGTAGCTGAGATTATCTTCTTTGTCATGCAAGCAGATTTGATTTCGGCCCTGTTTCTTTGCTCGATACATTGCGCTGTCAGCTTGATTAATAAAAGCAGTATATTTCGGCGACTTATTAACACCACACGACGCCAAACCAATACTCAAGGTTACACGAGATACACCGCTAACATTTGTAGCGTCGTGAGCAATCTCTTGTTGCTGTAATTTGTTTACCAAACTATGGCATAAGGCCATCGCACTATGCACATTCGTATCAGGGAGGATCACGGCAAATTCTTCGCCGCCGTATCTAGCAACAAAATCAGACTGACGTGAAAACACCTGCTTGATCAACTGTGCCACAATGATTAAACATTCATCACCCAGCACATGTCCATATTGATCGTTGTATTGTTTAAAGCAGTCTATATCAATCATGATTAAGGCTAAGGGAAGATCTTGCCGATTGGCTCGACTAATTTCTGAAATGAGGGTTTCATTGAAATAACCTCGGTTATACAAACCCGTAAGCGCATCGCGCTGGGTTAGTTTTTGTAGCGCCAGCTCCACTGCTTTGCGTTTTTTAATTTCAATTTGATTTTCTATATTTAACGAAATAGACCGCATAAAAGCTTGGTTAATTGATCTCGTTAGCGTAATTATGACCAAACCATATAAAAGCGTGCCTATGCCTAGCACAATTCCGCTTCGCCCCCCGCCGATGATTATGTATAGACTTGGTACAACAAATATTGGCAAAAAAAAGCAAATAATGCTTCGAAAACTAGTGATAAAAGAAACCATCGCACCAGCACTGAGCACAACAATAAACAACACCAAGGATACTAAATACTCAGGAATACCAATTGGAAACAAGGTAATCAAACCAGCCGCATAGGTGCAACCGGTGGTAAATCGCATAGCAACAATGATGTTTGACCAATATCGAGGGGACTTAGTGGTCTTGTATTTAGCGTAAAAAACGCTTAACGGCCAGAGCGCCAATAACACCACAAAAAACACCGAATACCAAATAGCGATTGACGAAAAGTCTGCTACTGGGTACAACCAAAGCACAATAATACTTGCAGCGAGAATGCTGCCAATGATTTCAATCTTAGTTTGCCGAAAAACAATATCGTTCGCTTTTGACTGCGTTTGCACACGCACATCTGTCATCATTACTTTGATCTTTCAGCCATTTAAGGCCGGCCTATGATAGGGCGGCATAAATTTAAGATAGTAAGGAGTGTACAACAGTATCTGCTGCATTACTCCACAACGACTAAGTTACCTTTACTTTCTAGCCACGCTTTGCGGTCAGGAGAGCGCTTTTTAGCAAGCAACATATCCATCATTTCAAGCATATTTTCACTGTCGTAGCTAGTTAACTGCACCAACCTTCTTGTATTGGGGTCCATGGTTGTCTCTCGCAACTGCAGAGGATTCATTTCACCAAGACCTTTAAAGCGTTGCACATTCACTTTGCCGCGTTTTTTTTCTGCTTCGATACGGTCTAGTATCCCTTGTCTTTCAGACTCATCTAAAGCGTAAAACACTTCTTTACCAACGTCTATCCTGAAAAGCGGCGGCATTGCCACATAAACATGGCCTTGATCAACTAAGGTTCTGAAATGTTTAACAAACAGAGCGCAAAGCAAGGTGGCTATATGTAAACCATCCGAATCTGCGTCTGCGAGGATGCAGATTTTGCCATAGCGTAGGCCACTCAAATCATCAGAATCAGGGTCAATACCTAAAGCAACTGAGATATCATGGATTTCTTGCGAAGCTAATACTTGTGATGAATCAACTTCCCAACTATTCAGAATTTTACCGCGCAGCGGCATAATAGCCTGAAACTCTCTATCTCTCGCCTGTTTTGCAGAACCACCGGCCGAATCACCTTCCACCAAAAAGAGCTCTGATCGTGCATTGTCTTGTGTAGAGCAGTCGGTAAGTTTTCCCGGCAGTGCAGGACCTTGAGTGACCTTTTTGCGCGCTACTTTTTTACTGGCTTTTAAGCGTTTTTGAGCATTGTTGATGCACATTTCAGCAAGTAGATCGGCCACGTCTGTGTGCTGATTTAGCCATAAGCTAAACGCATCTTTTACCACACCTGAAACAAATGCTGATGCTTGGCGAGAAGAAAGTCGTTCTTTTGTTTGTCCTGCAAACTGCGGGTCGTGCATTTTAGTCGATAAAATATAACAACACCTATCCCAGATATCTTCGGCAGTAATCTTAATACCCCGAGGCAGTAAATTCCTAAATTCACAAAACTCACGCATCGCGTCTAGTAGGCCCTGACGCAGTCCATTGACATGTGTACCGCCCTGCGCGGTAGGGATCAAGTTAACGTAGCTTTCAGTGATCATATCACCGCCGTCCGGCAACCACATCAATGCCCAATCTGCGGCCTCACCATTACCAGAGTATTGCCCAACAAAAGGTGCATCATAAGGTAATGTTTCGTAGTCTTTGACTGCCTGATATAAATAATCACGCAGACCATCTTCGTAAAACCACTCATGACTTTCTTTACTAACTTTGTCTTCAAAGCGAATACGCAAACCCGGACATAACACGGCTTTAGCTCTTAGTACATGAAGTAACTTTGTCACCGAGAATTTTGCGGTATCGAAATAACTAGGGTCTGGCCAAAAGCGCACGCGAGTACCCGTATTACGCTTACCGCAAGTATCGACGACTTCTAACTCCTCAAGCTTATCTCCATTGGCAAAGGCGATTTGATGCACTTCTCCGCCACGCCTAACCGATACTTCAACTCGCGTAGATAAAGCATTTACGACCGACAAGCCGACGCCGTGCAAACCGCCAGAATACTCATAATTTTTGTTAGAAAATTTTCCGCCAGCATGTAGCTTGGTCATAATTAGTTCGACACCCGATATTTTCTCTTCTGGGTGGATATCTACCGGCATGCCGCGACCATCATCGATGACTTCGAGTGACTGATCCTCATAAAGCACAACTTTAATACTGGTAGCATGGCCGGCGAGAGCCTCATCGACGCTGTTGTCGATGACTTCTTGGCTAAGATGATTTGGACGGGTTGTGTCGGTATACATACCCGGGCGGCGTTTTACCGGCTCCAATCCATTTAGTACTTCGATGGCATCTGAATTGTATTGATTGCTCATAAGTTAGCGCTTTCGTTGTTATTCTTAGTATGGACCGTCCATTACTTTTTAGATCTTTTTGAACGGCTTGCGGTAATTTTTACGTGCTAATCAAGCATAGTAGCAAGGGCACTGAGCGCAAGCAATATGACAAATTTGCATGAACAAAAATTAGTTAACGTAAAAACTCAAAAATCTGGGGTAAATGCTTATCATAGTCAATAAAACTATGATTGCCGCCCTGCTCTATTGTCATGTCAGCGCCCTTATACTTAGCCTCGGCTAATCGGTAGTCGAGTGTCTCATCAGCGGTTTGGAGCAATACTTTGTAGGACTGAATATGCTCAAGCTTTTGCACCTCGAGGGAGCGCAATATTCCAATCGCATCATGAGTGATCGTAAAGCGTTCTTGGCTATACGGATTAATATGCTCACCTATAAAATCATTCAGCAACTTATGCGGAGTGACTGCAGGGTTAACCAGAACTGCTTTTGCGCCCTGTTTATTCGCATACTTTTCGACAAAATAAGTGGATAGGAAGCCGCCCATCGAACTGCCAATAAAACGAAGCGGTCTTTCGGGCAGAGTTGCAACTATCGATTCAATCATACTAATCGCTTTAACAATATCGCCAGAAAGCTGCGGGACATGCATATTGAGTGCGGGATAACAGCGCCGCACAAACGCCAAGGTTTGTTGTGCCTTTACAGAGTGTGGTGAACTTAAAAAGCCATGCAAATAAATCACATGCTGCATAGGTATATGCTCCTCAATGCAATGAGCCTAGGGTCTAATTATAAGAACTTGATGCAATTTGTTGAGTCAAACAAAAGTGTAGCCACTCCGCCAAAAATACATTGACCAAAAACTTTTCATTACGCTGGTGCATACTCAAATTCGGATATTCATAAACAGGTTTTAATTGGGAGGTACGCTGAGCTTCTAATACTTCAGCCACTCTGGCATCGTGGTAAAGGCGCACAACCATACTTGGCCGTAAAAAAGCAGGCGTGCTGCTGTCTACCTGCGCGATTTTTAAGGTGCTGGTGTAGCGAGTCGAATCTAGAATAGTAATTTTATAAGTTAACTTTGATGTAATGCTAAACGCATAGGTTAAATCCTCACTATCACAGTCTGGCAATAGCTTTAACATGCACACATAGTTGCTCTCACAGATGGCGAGAATACTCGGTAAATGCGGGACATAACGTCGTTTCAACTTCTACTCCATTTATTATTCGGCGTCCCAGCGTGCAAATAATTCATCCTTGTTCATAAAAAACCATTGTAGCGCAATAATCGCGGCTGCGTTGTCAATTTTGCCTATTTTGAGCCACTCTCTCGCTTGGGTTTCGCTGACTCTAAGCACTTTAATATCTTCAGATTCATAATCTAAGCCATGAATGCCATGTGCGGTCGAAGCATCTACCTGTGCCATGTATATGTGCAGTCTTTCAGTCGTGCCGCCTGGACTCGACAAATAGCTAAGCGCCTTAGTAAGGTTTTGCAATACAACGCCAGCCTCTTCAAAGGCTTCTCGTTTACACACCTCAACTTCCTGCTCACCTTCTTCAATAATGCCAGCAACAATCTCTATCATCCAAGGGTCGTTTGATGTTGCCATCGCAGGAAAGCGAAACTGTTCTATGAGTACGAATTCTTGCAAGCTTCGATCATAAGCCAATACTGCTACCGCATGCCCTCGTTCAAACACTTCCCTAACCACCACATCACTTTGGTTACCGTCGTATTTCTTGTGGGTAAACGAATACTTTATCATTTTGAAAAAGCCCTCAAACACATTTTCTTTTTTGATTATGGTGACATCTTTATTGCTAAATTCTGACATTGAAAACTGATCCTTTGCTAAAGGTGATTATTGTAGGGTGTTGCGCTACACTTTTATAACAGAAACTTAATCTATGTATTTATCACATTCTGTTACACTTACGTCGTAAATATTACAAGCAATTGATATTACAAATCGCTTAAATACACTACACTTATCGCAACATATTGTTATATTGAACTCATTTAGTAGGGCGCTTGCCAATGAAAAAAACGATTCTCACTCTTTTTATAGGATTTGCTGTATCTGGCACTGCATTTGCCGATGATTTAATGGATGTATACAACTTAGCAGCAGACAACGATCCCATCATTAATCGCGCGCAAGCGCAAAAAGAGTCAGCATATTCAGCCATTGAAGTAAGTCGCGCAAATCTATTACCTCAGCTTTCAGGCAGTGTTAGTTATTCTGATAGCAGCAGCCAACGTTTTCAACCGGGTTTTGGAGTATTTGATATTGACAATACTTCTCTTAGCTACGGTATCGACCTAAACATGTCGCTGTATGACCATGCAAATTGGCTTGGTTTAGACCGAGCAGAATTACTGGCACAGCAAAGTGATGCAAGTTTGGGCGCCACACTTCAAGGCTTAATGCAGCGTACAGTAGCGGCATACCTATCTATTTTAAGAGAACAAGATAACGTAGAATTTGTAAAAGCCGAACTACGTGCCATCGAACGCCAGCTAGAACAAACAAAACAACGCTTCGAAGTCGGGCTAACTGCGATTACCGATGTGCATGAAGCGCAGGCGAATTTTGACAACACCGTAGCCCGCCAAATTCGAGCTGAAAATTTAGTCGAATTAAGACTTGAAGAGTTACGTGAGATTACCGGTAAATATCATGATAGGTTATTTGTGCTCGATACCGAACGTTTCAGTGCGGTATCACCAGCACCTGACTCCGCTAGCGCATGGTTAGATATTGCTAAAGAGTCAAACCTGAATTTACTGGCACAACGATTTGCCAAAGATATTGCAAAAGAAGATATCAACTTGGCCCGAGCAGGACACTTCCCAACATTGGGCTTGCGGGGTTCTTACGGTATTGACGATAGTGAAAATACAATTAATGGAACAACCAATAAGCTGCCATCACTAGACAGTCAAAGCATTAGTATCAATTTAAATGTTCCTATTTATCAAGGCGGTTCAGTTGCTGCTCGCAGTGATATTGCTCGCTCTGATTATGTCGTTGCCAGTGAAAACTTAGAGCTTACTTATCGACAAACTGTCCGCACAGTGCGCAGTTCGTTTAATGATGTGAAGGCTTCAATTTCTACCATAAGAGCATTAGAGCAATCAGTGGTATCAGCAGAAAGCGCATTACAAGCCACTGAAGCAGGTTTTGACGTAGGTACCCGTACCATAGTCGATGTGCTTAATAGCACTCGTAATCTGTTTGATGCTCGTCGCAACCTAGCCGATGCAAGATATACCTTTGTTATTTCTATTATCAATTTAAAACAAGCGGCAGGGACACTGACTGTTGACGATTTGATGGCAATTAATCAGGCGCTAAAACCTGCTCCTACAGAGCAATCTTAAGCGCTATATAAACCGAAAAAGGCGCTGTGGTTTTCATAACGACAGCGCCTTTTTTATATCACTTTGCTAGCGCTTGTTTTTTGCTTGCTGCTGAATATCGCTTAATTGCGCGCTAAGACTAGCGATTTGATTCTGAATATCCGCTAACGATGGCTGACCTTTGTTGCGCTCTTTGCTGTGCTCTTCTTCCATGACCCCAACAACAATGCCAATGACCATATTTAAGAACGCGAAAGCGGTAAAGAATATGAAGGTCATATAGAATATCCAGCTCATAGGATATACCTCCATAGTTTCATACTGGATATCAGTCCAATCCTCGAACGTCATTACCCTAAAGAGGGTGAGCATCGAAATTGCTATATTGCCCCACAGTACAGGGTTGATGTCGCTAAATATGAAAGAACCTATCGCTGCATAGATATAAAAGATAATAAACATCAGCAATACCACATAACCTAATCGAGGCAGCGCGGTTAACAGCGAGTTTATTAAGATCCGCAATTCAGGAACAATAGATATCATCCTTAACACTCGGAATATCCGAATCAAACGGGCCAATAGAGCCATTTCAGACTCATCAATTGGGATGAGGCTTATAACCACAACAATAGTATCGAAGAGATTCCACGCTGATTTGAAAAAATCTTTCTTTTTATCCTCTGTGATAAATCTGATCAAAATTTCTATCAAAAAGAATAGCGTTATAAAAACATCAAGATATTGAGTGACGAGCAACGCACTTGGAGGCAAATCGTAGGTTTTAGCCCCAATTTCAAGAGCCGAAATAATAATCACGGCAATAACAAAGAACTCAAAGCTTTTATTGTTTCGAAGGCGAACGAGCGCCGCATGCATATTTTCAAACATCAATTTTTACCGAGTTAGACAAAAATGGCCTGCTATAAAAGCAGGCCAAAATATTATTACTAGTAAGTCGAACTTACTATCACCAGTCTGAATTTAGATACCAAACTCTTGTTTTAAAGCGCTAATGCGCTCCAGTGATGCCGGGTTGGTAAAGGTTCTTGCTTCTAATCTGCGTTTTGCAATAACAGTCGAACCATTTCTCAATAGGGCATCAATGTAATTAAGAATGATTTCTTCGTTAGTAACCTTATCATTCATAACTTTATTGTACGCCTCAACTGCGTCCTCGGTCTTACCCTGTTTGATAAGCACTTGAGCATAAGTATCAACGGTTGCTACATTGCTTGGCTCAATTTCATATGCTCGCTCAGCAAATTGAGCAGCATTGACAAGATCGCCTTGCTCCATTAGCAAGTACGCAAGATTATTTAGCACCACAAAGTTATTCGGTGCTTTTTCCAACATCTGCCTATAAGACGCTATAGCTTGGGAACTGTCAGACTCAATTTGACGCTCAGCAAGAAGTAGTTTTGCGCGCATATCATCCGGAAACTCTTGGCTATGCGCAGCAATAGCATCGAAGCTTCGCTGCATTTGACCGGTTCTTTCTAGAGCTTGCACTAGCACAAACAGATTATCGGTCTTTTTATTTTCATCATATGAGACCAAAGCATCGTCAACTGCATCTTCGGGACGATTTTCTAGTAGCGCAACTCTTGCCTCTACCCCTCTTAAAAATGGCAATGCTGAGTATTGGTCGTCAATGCTCTCTAGCGTAGCTTTAGCACCCGAAGCGTCGCCGGCCATCGCATAAAAATAACTTTGTAAAAATGAAATTTGTAAGTTTTGCTTACGTGCTAAAAAGTCAGTGGTTAAATCTAAGCCTTTTTCATATTCACGTTTTGCATCCAGTATAAGCAGTTGTCCAATGATTGCATTTTCTTGACTAGGAAAAACCTCTGCCCATTTTTGATAATGCTTTTCGGCTGCATCATTTTGATTGTCCCGCAATAATGCAAATCCTTTAATCGCCCAAAATTGATTGGCTGCGCTGCGATCTGGCTTGATTGAGTCCAGCGCTTGTATACTCAGTTTAGGCTGATTATCTGCTAAAGCTGCCCTTGCAAGTAAAAGAGCTACCGCCTGGTTACTTTTATCTTCGTTGAAACTTTTCTGAATACGGTCGATTGCCTCTTTTTGCTTACCCTCCTCGAGCTTTATAGCAAATAAACTGGCCAAGCCGATCACGTTATTTGGCTCGATGCTTAATAGCTGATTGGTTACTAACAAAGCTTCCCCAACCTTCTGTTGGCGCAAGTTAAGTCTGATTTTCGATATCAACAAAGGGGTACTGTCGGGCGCAAATGCAGAAACTTGTTCGAGCAAGCTTTGGGCGCCCGCATAATTTTCTTGACGCTGCAGGACCTCAGCTTCTAACAGGTATCCTTCAGCTTCTTGGGGGTTTGATTGTTGCCACTCTCTAGCCAATTCAATAGCTTTATCTAATTGCCCCGTTCCGAGGTATGCCGATGCGAGCGTAGACTTTGCAGTTACCGACTCGGGCGCTTTATCAACCGCAGCCTCAAGATTAATTAATCCTTCAATATTGTTTACCGAGAGTTTTAGTATACCTAATCGCGTCAGATCATCAGCAGTTTCGCTTATTTTTTCAGCTTGTTCTATAACTGCACGAGCCGCGTCTATGTTGCCTTCTTGAAGCAACTCGTAGCCAGCACGAGAAAATAACGACGCATCTCGGTTGCTTAGCTCACCTATTCTCGGCAACACTTCGTTAGCTTCAGTTCCCATGTCAGATTGCAATTGACTCGCTGCTAAAATCCTTAGGCCCGGGTGGCCATCGGGTAGCAGAGGGGCTACAATACTGAGATGACCAACGGCTTTTTCGAACTCACCTAGTTGAAAGGCAGCAAAGCCGGCAACTAATCTCGCTCTTGGGTCAGATTGACCAAATTGAATGGCTTTTTCACTAAATGACAGGGCATTCTGATAGTCGTTGCTCGCGGCACGTATGATGCCTTTTAGCTGATTTAATAGTGGATTAGTATCACTAAGCTGCATGAGTTCATCAACGTATACTTCGGCACGCTCGTTTTCGCCTTGCTGCACGAGCATATTAGCTAGCGCGAACTTTGATTCAATATCGTCTGAAGCCACTGAAATGTAAGATTCGTAAATATTCGCTGCTTCTTGCTCTTCACCATTGAGCATGTATAAACGCGCGGTAAAACTTAACACATCACGATTTAACGGAGCACGTTCAATAAGCACCTTGGCTTGTTCCAAAGCACTTTTATAGTCGTTATCTAAAACATCACGGTGCGCCTCTATGAGACCTTTGTACACCGAACTTGAGTCGAGGGTACTCATTTGGTCGATTAAAATGCGCGCTTCACCGTTTTTCTCTAGTTGTAAAAATGATTGCAACTTACGGTAACCGATTTCAAGACGCTCAACTGTCGTCAAGCTTTGCGCATCAAATTCTAAATCTGCTAATGCAACATTAGCGCCGGTGCGCTGATATGCTTCAGAGAGAAGGGGAATAACCTGCGCTGCAGGATGTCCCAATTCTAGTGCGCGCGATAGCTCTTTTTCCGCCGATTCAAAATCTTTTTGCGCAATATATACTTTGCCTAACTCAAACCTAGCGAGGCCAGAGCGCGGCTCTTGCTGAACTGCACTTTTTAATTCGATGATGGCGGCACTATTGTCGCCCTGCTCTACGAAAACTTGCGCCTGCTGAATGTGCTCATCGACAGTTTTGCCAGAGCAAGCCATAAGGCTTATCGCAATTGCGCCAGCGCCCACTAGTTTAATCAGTCGCTTACGCGAAAAAGAAAGAATTTGTTTATGCTTATCAACCGTCATGGCGAACATCCTCTATTAAGTCCGTTAACTCAGTGTCTGTATTTACACATTAAACACACTTTACTGCAATAAGTTTAATGGTATAAAGCACCAATTTCTAATATAATAGCAAATTATCATCTGGCGTACGTAACCTCTCTGCTAAGCCTCATTCTCGAAATATATCAGGACACCCTATGACCGACACTGTCGACATCACTTTTAAAGACCTCAATTTGCCAGAAAACCTATTACAGGCTCTGGAAAAAGTGGGTTACGAAAAACCATCGCCAATTCAAGCTAAAAGTATTCCATTGCTACTCGCAGGCCACGATTTACTTGGCCAAGCACAAACCGGAACAGGTAAAACGGCCGCTTTCGCACTTCCTATGCTAGCCAATATCGATCCAGACGAATTATTTCCCCAGCTTCTAGTGTTGGCGCCAACCCGTGAATTAGCAATACAAGTTGCTGAAGCATTTCAGGTGTACGCTAGCTTTTCTAAAAAGATTAAGGTATTGCCAGTATACGGCGGCTCCTCTTACGACAACCAAATTCGCCAGCTGAAACGCGGCGTTCAGGTAATCGTAGGTACTCCGGGTAGAATTATCGACCACATTAAGCGCAAAACATTGCGTCTAGATAAGCTTAAATTTTTAGTCTTAGATGAAGCCGACGAAATGTTACGTATGGGCTTTATTGATGACGTTGAGCTTATTTTGTCGCATGCGCCCAAGGAACGCCAAACTGCACTTTTCTCAGCCACTATGCCTGATGCGATTAAAAACATTACAAAACGATATTTGAAAGACCCTCAGCACGTGAAAATCGACTCTACCGTTAAAACCGCTAGTGCGATTCGCCAGCGTTATTGCCAAGTAGCCGGGCACCATAAACTTGAAGCACTAACGCGCATCATGGAAGTTGAAGAATTTGACGGCATGATTATTTTTGTGCGCACCAAAACTGCTACGGTTGAGTTGGCTGAAAAACTTAGCGCTAGAGGCTATGACGTAGAGCCACTCAACGGCGATATCCCACAAAATCAGCGTGAACGCACCGTAGATAAGATTAAACAGGGTAAAATCGATATATTGGTGGCCACTGATGTAGTGGCTCGCGGCTTAGATGTAGAACGTGTAAGCCACGTTATTAACTACGACATTCCATACGATACAGAGTCTTACGTTCACAGGATTGGGCGCACCGGCCGCGCTGGTCGCACAGGTGATGCAATATTGTTTATTTCACATCGTGAAAAGCGTTTATTGTTCGCCATTGAAAAAGCCACCAAACAATCTATCGAAAAAATGGATATTCCATCTATTTCACAACTCAATGAATCACGCTTAGATCGTTTTAAAAACAGTGTCCTTGAAGCTTTAAATGACCAATCTATTGAATCGTATATGCCGGTTGTCGAATCCATTATGGAAACATCTGAAGCCTCACCCGAAATGGTAATGGCAGCATTAGCTAAAGTTGCCCAAGGTGACGAGCCGTTGATTTTAGGTGATAAAGACCGTCCTGATTTGAACGCAGTACCGACTTTCAAAGAACGCTCAGAGCGCCCCTCTTCAAGAGACCGAAGCCCTCGCGGTAAAAGCGACGGCGGAGATAGAGGTGCAAGAGGCGGCGAACGTAAAGCCCCAAGTCGCCCTCGAGGCAAACCTGAAGCCGGCATGCAGCGCTTTAGAATCGAGGTAGGCTACGTACATGGTGCAAAACCAGGGAACATCGTAGGCGCTATTGCTAACGAGGCGAATATCAGCAGCAAGCATATCGGCGCGATTGATATTCACGATAACTATTCGTTGGTAGATTTGCCGGACGCAATGCCCCCCGAAACAAAGGAAACCTTGCAGAAAACTCGTGTATCGGGTCAGCGTTTGAATTTACGCGCTTGGAACGATGAGCCACCAAAGCGTAAAAAGACAAAATAACAATCCGGTATAGCACTGGCACATTTGTAATTGATGGCCACTAACACTTAAAAACACCTGATGGCTCTAGGCTCTCGGGTGTTTTTGTAATAACTTTCAAACTTTTAATTACATTTTGCTATATCACGTCTTTTTTTGTTACTTCTTAATCTTCACTTTTGCTCTACACTATATGTCATGAAATACTTTCCCGTCTTTATCGATGCCGAACACACAAACTGCCTAATCGTTGGCGCAGGAGAAGTGGCTGCGCGCAAACTTGAGCTGGTCTTAAAAACACCGGCGAAAATCACCGTAGTTGCGCCTTGGGTGAGTGATACTGTCGCTAAATTGTCGAGACTAGAAAATGTCACACTTCATGAAAGAGAGTTTGTTGAAGATGACTTAAACGGCAAAACCCTCGTTTTTGTCGCGACGGATAAACAAAGTATCAATCAACACATTCATGACATGGCGCACAGTAAAGGGATCCTTGTTAACGTGGTCGACAACACGCCATTGTGCAAGTTTATTACGCCATCCATCGTTGATCGCAGTCCGATCATCATTGCCATGAGCAGCGGTGGCGTTGCTCCTGTGCTTCTACGCTACATTCGTCAAAAGCTAGAAACGGTATTGCCCCATAAAATTAGTTTATTGGGAGACTTCTCAGAGCGATTTAGAGACAAGGTCAAAACTGCTTTGAGCTCTGTGACCGACAGACGCTATTTTTGGGAAGACGTACTCGACGGTGACATTGGCGAAAATGTCCTACAGGGTCAACAGACCAAAGCCGAACTTCAGTTGGATATCGCCTTGCAAAAATATCAAAATGGTGACAAACCCGCAGGCCAAGTATATCTTGTTGGTGCAGGTCCAGGCGATCCAGATTTACTGACATTTAGGGCGCTTAGGCTGATGCAGAAAGCCGACGTGGTGGTCTACGACCGATTAGTTTCTCCTGATATTTTAGAGCTCGTGCGGCGCGACGCTGAAAAAATTTACGTTGGTAAAGCCAAGAGCAATCACACCATTCCCCAAGAAGAAATTAACGAACTGTTAGCCAAACTTGCGCTAGAAGGCAATCGCGTAGTACGACTAAAAGGCGGCGACCCCTTTATCTTTGGACGCGGTGGTGAAGAAATACAAACATTGATAGAACACGGTGTTGATTTTCAAGTAGTGCCCGGCATCACAGCAGCAACCGGCGCCGCGAGCTACGCCGGCATACCATTGACCCATCGCGATCATGCTCAATCAGTTACCTTCACTACCGGCCATCTGCGCGACAATAGCATCGACTTAAATTGGCGAGCCCTTGCGCAACCGAGTCAAACCTTAGTATTTTATATGGGGCTAACCGGTTTACCGATTATTTGTCGAGAATTGATAGCGCACGGCTTAGCCCCCTCTACCGAAATTGCTTTAGTGGAAAATGCAACTCGCGCAAACCAGAAGGTATTAACCGGTACCCTTGAAAACATATTAAAAAACTCGTTGACCAAAGATATCAAACCACCCACCTTGATCATTGTAGGCGGCGTAGTAAGCTTGCATAAGCAATTAAATTGGTTTACGGCACAAGAGGCTTAAGCAGTTTCTCTCCGTAGCCGATAAGTGAACATAGGCGAGACATTCAGTTAAAAAAGGAAATAAGGCATGTTGCAATATGAACACCGCAAAAGCAGCATCTGCAGCCTGTTTACATTCCTAGGAATGCTCCTTTTATTGCTATGCACGCCACTTTCAGCCACCGCCAAACAGATTAAATATCAGCATGTGCCCAGCGCGACGAAAAATGCCTTTGCATATAGCTGGCGAGTAGCAGATACCACTTACCATCTTAAATTCGACATCCCCGCATCTTCTTTTAGACAGATGCCCGTCACTCAGCCCGCTTTTAGTAACGACATTATGCAGCGCGAAATCGAAGTGGCACTGCTCAAACACGCTCAAACTATCGACCCAAAAACAGCTCGAATCAAGGTCACCCGCCAAGCTACCCGCATCGAATACGGTGTGACGAGTTCCTCTGAAAAAGCGGGAAAAACAATTATGGCAAGGCTTAAAACGCTCAGCCTTGAAGCCAGAGAAACTTATCTCTCGACACATTTTTACACTGACTTCACCTCAGAGTTAGGCAAAAGCTCCATCAAACATGACCACGCGAAATACGCGGCGCTCAGCAGTGTGCATCTCACACCTGTAGTGGAGGCAATACAAGCAATGCAGCAAAATAATAAAGACCCGCGTGAATTTATTCAACTCGCCTTAAGCTGGATGCAGAGCATTCCATATAACACCTTGCAAAGTCGCGTTTCTTCAAACGGTGCTGGGTATGTTTCCCCGAAAGATTTATTGGTGCAGAACCAAGGTGATTGCGATAGCAAAGCGGCATTTTTAGCGTCTCTACTGCGAGCCTACAATGAGTCGGTAAGGCAAAAAATGGTGCTATTGCCTAAACATGCACTGCTAGCAGTTGCGATCAGAGCTAAGCCCGGCGATAAGACTATCCGTCACGATGGCATAGAATACGTATTACTAGAAGCTGCGGGACCGGGTTACTTCGCCATTGGTGAGGCTGCTGACAATACCTTAATGGGTATACGCAATCGCCAGTTTAGCCTAGAGGCCATGTAAAACTGGTTGTAAGCCCGATTGAACATTGGTAACTCTTTGCTATGAATGTTGCACCTAAACTCAATAGCCTTTATTGTGATAAGCGACTTTTCAATTAATCACAATAATAAAAACGACATCCTATGAAAAAACAATTGCTATCCCTTGCTCTAATAACCTGCTTGAGCGCGCTGTTTCAGGCCAGCGCTCAAGAAAAGCAAACATCGAGCGAAAACTCAAAAAGCACATCAGAATATGAAAATTGGGATGTGTTAAACCCTCCTATGCCGCTAAAAAGCGTATCGATTAGCACCAATGAAACCACTTGGTCTAGCCTTGATGTTACTCCCGATGGCAAGCATTTTGTGTTTGACATGCTTGGCGATATTTTTATGGTGGATGCGAATGGCGGTGAAGCAAAACCTCTTACCCAAGACTTTGCTTGGAACATTCATCCTGCGGTGAGTCCTGACGGCACCAAAATTGCATTTATTTCAGACAGAGACGGTTTATCAAATGCTTGGATAATGGACATGAATGGTGAAAACCTTGTTCAAGTGACCAAAGAAAAAGAGCATGTTATTCACGCCCCTAAATGGTCGCCCGATGGCGAATATTTAGTAGTAATGAAAGGAATTATGTCTTCGCGCAGCATTCCAGCGGGTGAAATTTGGATGTACCACCATACCGGTGGTAATGGCATCGTGATCAAAGAGCGCGAAAACGGCAAGGTGGAACAACAAAATATCGCTGACCCCGCTTTTTCGCCTGACGGCAGATACATTTATTTTACCCATGACGTTTCACCCGGCTCGCGCTTTGAATATAACCGTGACCCACTCAATGCGATTTTCGCTATCACTCGCTACGATCGTGAAAACGGTGAAGAAGAACGCTTTATATCTGGCAGCGGCGGTGCAGTTGTGCCAACTCCCTCTCCCGATGGTAAATATGTAGCTTTTGTTCGCCGCGTGAAAAGTAAAACTGCACTGTTTATCAAAGAGCTCTCTACCGGTTTAGAAAAGCCGCTTTTTTTAGATCTTGAGCGCGATATGCAGGAAGGTTTTGGTACGGAAGGATACTTTGCCTATTTTGATTGGACGCCGAAAAGCGACGCCATCATTTTTTGGACAGGTGGTAAATTCCACAAGCTAAACATTGCCGATAAATCGCTAACAACTCTTGATGTTACGGTCAATACCGAGCTTAAATACGCAGAGGCCCTGCGTTTTGAGGTGGATGTTGCCCCTGACGAATTTGACGTAAAAGCCATTCGCTGGGCGCAACGCTCTCCCGACGGCGACTCCATTTTGTTTCAAGCTCTCGGTAAACTTTACGTAAAGGATGTGTCGTCGGGTAAAACGAAGCGTCTGACTAAACAAAATGATCACGATGAATATTATCCTCGCTTTTCAGCCGACGGCAAAAAGATTGTATACACTACTTGGAACGATCAAGATTTAGGTACTGTTCGTGTCGTTTCATCACGTGGCGGCAAAGGCAAAGTAGTCAATACTGAGCCTGGCCACTTTATTGAACCGAGTTTTTCTACCGACAGTAAACTTATTGCTTATCGCAAAGTAACCGGTGGCTATCTACTTGCCCCCCAATACTCAAATAACCCAGGTATATATGTGTTGGATCTCGATGCAAAAAGCGCTACTAGGGTTTCTAAACAAGGTATAGAGCCGCATTTTAGCGCCGGCAATGATCGAGTATATTTTACCGAGTCGGTGTCTGCTGCTTATCCTGAAACGCAGTTCGTCAGTGTTGATTTAAATGGCGAAGACAAACAAGAGCACTTTTACGGCGCCGATAAAGTCAGCGAGTACCGACTATCGCCCGATAAAAAGTATCTTGCATTTGTACATCAGTACAACACTTATGTGATGCTGTTTGCGCAAGTAGGCAAGCGCATCACTATCGGGCCTGATATGAAATCTTTGCCCGTGCAGCAGCTTTCAGCGCGCGCTGGGAATTATATGACCTGGCGGGATAATAGCACTAGCGTAGGATGGTCTCATGGACCTCGTTATTTTGAACGCAGTTTAGACGAAGCCTTTACGTTTTTATCTGCAAGCGGCGAGCCCTTGCCTGAGCCGCTCACCGATGGCGTCGACTTATCTTTTCAGCAAAGCTTTAATAAACCCGATCAAGTCACTGTACTTAGCGGCGGCAAAGTCATTACCATGCGTGATGCCAACAATCAGCAAGAAGTCATTGAAGATGGCGTGATTGTGATTGAAGGCAATCGCATTATCTCGGTCGGACAGCGCGGTGACGTGAGTATTCCAGACGATGCTCTTGTAATTGATACCACCGGCAAAAGCATTATTCCGGGTTTAATTGATGCCCATTCTCATGGTCCGCAAGGGCGCAATGAAATTATTCCTCAGCAAAACTGGGAGCAGTATTCCAGCCTCTCGTTCGGGGTAACTACCATCCACGATCCGTCTAACGATACGACTGAAATTATGGCCGCGGCTGAGCTACAAAGAGCGGGCAAAATTGTTGCGCCGAGAATATATTCAACAGGTACCATTTTGTACGGTGCCGAAGCGCTGAGCTTCAAGGCTATTATTAATAACTACGACGATGCTTTTTTTCATGTGCAGCGACTCAAAGACTTAGGTGCCATATCAGTCAAAAGCTATAACCAACCGCGCCGTGACCAGCGACAGCAGGTTCTCGTCGCAGCCGAAAAGCAACAAATGATGGTGATGCCTGAGGGCGGCGGTAAATTCCAACAAAACGTGTCGATGCTTGTTGATGGACATACGGGACTGGAACACAACCTATCAATCCCACGAGGCTATGACGATTTAACACAGCTTTGGAAAGTTACCGAGTTTGGGTACACCCCCACGTTTGTTGTGTCGTTCGGCGGGATGTCGGGTGAATACTACTTTTATGATCGCACCGAAGTATGGAAAAACGAACGCCTGCTGCGCTATGTGCCTAACTTTTTAGTGGACGGTCGCTCTATTCGCAGACAAACCGCTCCAGATAACCAATACAATCATATCGAAGTGGCAAAATATGCCAAACACCTACGAGACAATGGCGTAAGAGTCATGATTGGTGCGCACGGACAGCGCGAAGGTTTAGGCGCCCATTGGGAGCTATGGATCATGCATCAAGGCGGATTTACCCCCTTTGAAGCCTTACGCGGAGGTACTATCGACGGTGCAATGCATTTGGGCATGGATAAGCAGATAGGCAGTATTGAAGTTGGTAAATTAGCAGATTTAGCAGTAATTGACGGTGATGTGCTAAACGATATTCGACGCAGCGAATATGTTACTCACACCGTGATAAACGGTCGAGTTTTCGACACTGCCACCATGAATGAAGTAGGCAGCGATAAAACCCGCCAACCGTTTTTCTTTGAGTCAAACAATCAGCTGTTTATGCCCGAAGAAACTCGCTTTGAAATGGAAGCAAAAGCGCATCGCTACCACTGGGTGCACTGAGCCGATTTAATCTCTAGTAAAAAAACGCCTTCATTTTGATGTGAATGGCGTTTTTTTGCGTATACAGTCCGCTAAAGGATTAATTAACCGCAAAACAGAGAGCTTATTTGATGCCTTTCCGAGTGCGCTGCATAGCGCACGCTTTCATTAAATGAAAGTGATAAGAGTCTAAGCTGTCACAAACATAAAATAATAATAGGTGTTTGAATGAAATCTATCGCTATTGGTATCCTACTGAGTTTATCGGCCACAGCCGCTTCCAGCCCGCTTATTTTACAGCCAGAAATTAGCCCCGACGGCAGCACTATTGCGTTTTCATATCAAGGCGATATTTGGACAGTAAATAAAAACGGTGGCCGCGCAGACCGGCTAACCATTCACGAGGGCTATGAAAGTAATCCGGCTTGGTCAAATGATGCTACTTTGTTGGCCTTTAGCAGTGACCGCTTTGGCAATGATGATGTTTATGTAATTCCGAAAAACGGCGGTACTCCAACCCGCCTTACCTATCACTCTGCAAATGATCATGTCATCAGCTTCACCCCAGACAATCATGTCTTGTTTAACAGCCAACGACTCTATAAGCAGGTAGAGCGTGAATTAGAAGTGTTAAGCGTAGATGCTCAAGGTAATAAAACCGAATCTCGTTTTATGGATGCTCTGGGTTTTGACGCCAATGTTTCTCCCGACGGAACGAAAATCGCATTTGTACGAGGTACCGCACGCATCGAAAGAGAGGCATACGATGGCCCTGCCAACCGCAACATTTGGATTTACGACACCAAAAGAGACAGCTATACACGGCTTACTGAGTCCGAGGGGCAAGACTTCATGCCTAAGTGGATAAACAACAATAGCCTCTATTTCATATCGGCTAGCTCGGGCAAGTATAATGTTCATAAAGCCACATTAAACGGCAAGATTGAACAAATTAGTAATGAAACTAACTTTGGCGTAAATCACTTCAGCACCACAAAAGACGGTGCCAACATTGTCTACCAAGCGGGCGACAAGGTTTTTTCACTCAATCCAAATAACAAGGCTAAAATCGAACTCAATATTGACGTTAACAGCGACTTTAGATTTGACCCGACTGTGGCAAAGACACTCGCAAACAAAGTAGATGAGTACGCAGTATCTCCAAATGGAAAACTCAGTGCATATGTAGTGCGCGGCGATGTTTATGTCACTCGCAACGATAAAGAAGACAAGCGCAGCGTGGCATTGTCTACCGGCCCTGCTCGGGATCGGGACGTTACTTGGTTAAATGACAACGCATTGGTTTTTGTATCTGACCGCGAGGGTCAAAATGATTTATTTTTATTAAGCTCTGATGATCCACAGCAAGCCAACTTATTTAGCAGCTTGAAGCCGAAAGTCACGCGCTTAACTACTACAGAGCAAGAAGAGTTTTCCCCTATTGTATCTCCTGACGGGAAAAAGATAGCGTTCCGACAGGACCGTGGCGTGCTTGTTAGCGCAAGCATAAGTGAGCTTGGTATCTTGAGCAATCAAATCAAATTGCTTGATGGTTGGGATAGCCCCTCTCGCGTGTCCTGGTCACCCGACAGCGCTTGGCTTGCTTACTCCTTGTCAGATTTGAACTTTAACGAAGAGGTTTACATTCATGCCGCTGATAACTCCTCAGCCCCAGTGAATGTGAGTATGCATCCACGTTACGACGTCGACCCTATTTGGAGCCCCGATGGTTCAAAACTCGGGTTTATCTCTATGCGTAACAATGGCGATTTTGACATTTGGTTTGCTTGGCTAACTAAAGAAGACTGGCAGCGCTCAAAAGAAGAATGGCGCAGAATGGAACTTAACGACGACAAACCTAAAGCTAATGGCAAGCAAGCAAAAAACGATGACAGCGAGGACGAAAAGTCTGAGGATAAAGCAAAAACAGTTGAGCCGATCAAAATCGATTTTGATGGCATTTATCAGCGCCTAGAACAAGTTACTTCCTTTACTGGCAATGAAATGCAGATGGTCTTCGATAAGGAGGGCGAGCATATTTATTACAGTACCGATGGTGCTGGTCGACAAAACAATAAAGTTGAACAAAATCTCTACAAAATAAAATGGAATGGGGAGGATCGCAAAACCGTTATTGGTGGAGATATAAAACCTTCTCAACTATTGTTAGAAAACTCTGGCAAGCATATGTTTGCACTGCTCGATGGCGGTAAAATTACGAGAGTTGCGACAAAGGACGATAAATCTGAAACTTTAAATGTTAGCTCTCAAATCAAAATTGATAACGTACAAGAGCGCGCACAAATTTTTGATGAGGGCTGGCGAGCACTTAAGGCCGGTTTCTATGACCCGCAATTTCATGGTCAAGACTGGGATTCTCTGCGTGATAAATATCGTCCCTTAGCATTGAAAGCCTCAACCAAAGAAGACTTTCAAATGATGTTTAATTTGATGCTCGGACAGCTCAATGCTAGCCATATGGGCATAGGAAGAGGTGAAAATCCCAAGCAAACACAATCTCAAAAAACCGGTTTATTAGGTATTGAAGGCAAACATACCGACGATGGTTTTGAAATTACATCAGTATTAGCCAAAAGTCCGGCCGATAGAGTGGATAGTAAACTGGATGTCGGTGATGTAATTAAAACTGTTAATAGACAAAACGTGAGCGGGCAAAATTTCTACAGTTTACTCACTGACACTATTAACTCTCCAGTTTTGCTTGACATACAGCGTAGCGGCGCAAGCAAAGAAGTGGTGATTTGGCCAACCGACTCCCTAAGCAATGAACTCTATGATGATTGGGTTAGCGAGCGCAGACGTCTGACTGACAAGCTGTCAGGTGGAAAGCTCGGTTACCTGCATATTCGCGGCATGAACTGGACTAGCTTTGAGAGATTTGAGCGAGAACTTATGGCTGCCGGTTACGGAAAAGACGGCATTGTTATCGACGTCCGATACAATGGTGGCGGCTGGACCACGGACTACTTAATGACAGTTTTAAGTGTAAAGCAGCATTCTTACACCATTCCACGCGGCGCGACCGATGACATTGAAAAAAATCATGGCCAATTTAAAAACACCTACCCGTTTTCTGAACGATTACCGTTGTCTGCTTGGACAAAACCATCGATTGCAATGAGCAATGAAAACAGCTATTCGAATGCTGAAATCTTTTCGCATGCTTACAAAGCTCTGGGTATTGGCAAACTGGTTGGTCGTCCAACCTTTGGTGCGGTAATAAGCACTGGCTCTTATTCTCTGGTCGATGGGTCACGTGTGCGTATGCCTTTTAGAGGATGGTGGGTAAAAGGCAGCGGAGAAAATATGGAAAAAGTCCCAGCAATTCCAGATATTGAAGTATTTAATCCGCCCGCTTATAAAGCTAAAGGGGTCGACCCGCAGCTTGAAAGAGCAATTAAAGAACTCATGAAAGATATTTAGCCAATAGGTATTCTAATAGATATGTCGATTAACGAACAAAGCATAGTCTGCCACCTGAGTGATTTATTATCCAAATCACACAGCCCATACTCAAAGGTTCAGGTGGCTGCCGCTGTGGCTTACCAGATTGATGGAGAAACGCGCTTGGCCTATGGTGTAAACGTCGAAAACGTTAGCTATGGTTTAACTGTCTGCGCAGAGCGCTCGGCGATTTCAGCAGCCATTGTTGATGGTATGACGTCTATTAGCGCCCTTTACGTATTATCTAACCAAGCACAAGCGATATCGCCCTGCGGGGCTTGCAGGCAGGTAGTCACTGAATTTATGCAAGACCCTGCTGCTCCAGTCTTGTGTATTAACCACAGCCAAGATCAGCGATGGGAGTCGAGTATTGGTAAGCTGCTCCCCAATCGATTTGATTTATAAAACCAATTCACAAAGATTTCTTTAAATTAATACTTTTGGTATCGCTGAATATTAAATGAAAAGCGTGAGCTTGAGTATGTTACTGTGCGCTTGAGCTAAAGTTGGTTATCAGGTTCTTATATGAATGCTTGGATTGAACTAGGAACAGCACAAATTCCTAATGGCGGTGGTGAATTAAAATTCTCACGCCGAGAAGATGAATTCTCTATTCGCCTGTCTGGGATTCGTGGCGAGTTAATGAATAGTCGTGTTTACAACTCAGAAAAAGAACTGTCAATACTTGGCTGTGCCCACTTGCGCTCAGCAA
This sequence comes from Glaciecola sp. SC05, assembly GCF_041380235.1. Classification (NCBI taxonomy): domain Bacteria; kingdom Pseudomonadati; phylum Pseudomonadota; class Gammaproteobacteria; order Alteromonadales; family Alteromonadaceae; genus Glaciecola; species Glaciecola sp. SC05. The sequence continues at coordinate 549 of NZ_JBGIYY010000026.1, read as the reverse complement.
AAGAAGCTCATGTATTAGTAGGCGGTTTAGGTATGGGATATACATTATCTGAAGCTCTTAACCTGCTCAGCAGCACATCTCAAGTTACCGTAGCCGAATTGATACCAGAAGTCGTTTCGTGGAATAAAGGGCCCTTAGGAGCCTGTGCTAATTATCCGCTTAATGACCCACGCACCAATGTGCATATCGGTGACGTTAAAACACTATTGACAGGCAACAAACCCATATTTGATGCAATCTTATTAGATGTTGATAACGGCCCGGAAGGCTTAACGAAAACCGATAATAATTGGATATACTCAGCGCAAGGGCTTTCGCAGATATACACAAGCTTACGGCCAAGGGGCATGCTAGCAATTTGGTCTGCTGGACCCGATAAGGCTTTTACGTTGCGATTAAAAAAAGCCGGATATAACGTTAGCACTGAAGTGGTCAGAGCGCGAAAAGGAAAAGGTAGTCGACATACTATTTTTTTAGCTAAAAAACCCTAAGTTTTATGTCCGTAATGAATAAGAGGAATGGTGTTAACGGCAGTGTAAAAATGACCCC
>NZ_JBGIYY010000025.1:0-58560 GCF_041380235.1 Glaciecola sp. SC05 | reverse complement strand
GCGCTACCAAGCTGCGCCACTCACCGACATCGTAACGATTTAAAACTTCGAAAAGCCTATCGCTACGGGGGGCGCATATTACCGAGTTGGTACAATATCGTCAAACACTTTTTCATCTAATGTCCTGCTTTTTTTACGCTTGCGCAAAAAGCCGTCAACGCGATGCTCAAATTCATAGTGTTTTTGATGTGCTCAGTGAAATTGTGCTCAGCTTCAGATACAATCGCGCCATCATCTCATAAACATTATTGATACATGCGCGCACAATTAATCGACGGCAAAAAAATTGCCAAACACGTTAGACAAGTCGTTGCCTCTCACGTCGAGACCTTAGCTGAAGCTGACAAACGCCTGCCTGGTTTAGCGGTAGTGCTAGTCGGCAGTAACCCAGCGTCGCAGGTTTATGTTGCCAACAAAACCAAAGCATGCGAAGAAGTAGGGTTTGTCTCCAAAGAATACAAGTTGCCTCCCACGACAGAGCAACAAACCCTGCTTGATCTCGTCGACGAACTTAATGCCGACGATGAAATAGATGGAATACTGGTGCAATTGCCCTTGCCCGCTGGGCTGCATTCCGATGAAGTGCTCGAGCGCATTCACCCAAGTAAAGATGTTGATGGCTTTCATCCATATAATATCGGCCGTCTAGCTCAACGTATGCCGGCTTTGCGTCCATGCACACCCAAAGGCATTATGACCATGATTGAGTCGACCAAGCGACCCATTAAAGGCCTACATGCAGTTATCGTAGGTGCATCGAACATTGTTGGTCGTCCAATGGGACTCGAACTATTGTTGGCCGGATGCACGGTCACCACCTGCCATAAATTCACACAAGATTTGGCTTCACACGTAAAACGTGCTGATTTGTTAGTCGTAGCGGTAGGCAAACCCCACTTTATTCCCGGTGACTGGATTAAACCCGGCGCAATAGTGATTGATGTGGGTATTAATCGGCTTGATGACGGAAGCCTAACAGGCGACGTGGAATACGAGATTGCCAAAGAACGCGCGGGCTGGATCACGCCAGTGCCTGGAGGGGTTGGCCCGATGACCGTTGCCAGCCTGATTGAAAATACCCTCGAGGCCTATGTTAAATATCACAGCAAACGGAAAACAAGCTAAGTTATGAATATAGATCCGGTACATACCGATATTGAACCCATTCTAGCGGCGACTCAAAGGTGGTTAGATGAGGTGATTATTAAAGAGCAGTTTTGCCCTTTTGCCAAACCCGTTCGCGACAATAAGCAAATTCACTTTTCAGTCCAGCAGCAATCAGATATTGCAAGCTTGCTGCGTCAAGTCGTCACCGAATGTGAGGATTTACTCAGAAATGACAAAATCGAAACCAGTCTGCTGATATATACTGACGCCTTTGGCGATTTCAACGATTACCTCGATTTTTTGGAAATGGCAAACGAATTAATCGAAAATGCGGGATTTGAAGGAATTTTACAATTAGCGAGTTTTCATCCTGACTATTTGTTTGATGGCGCACCGGCAAACTGTCCTAGCCATTACACTAACCGATCACCGCTGCCCATGCTGCATATTTTAAGAGAGGACAGTATCAGCGATGCCTTAGATAACTTTTCTCAACCCGAAAACATCCCGCTGCGCAACATTGCCCACGCAAAAACCTTAGGGGAAGCATTTTTCAAAGCATATTTACCAACAACTCGCAAATAATAGTTGCTTGCGACAAGCGACGCACTATATGCGCCGCTTCATTAGCCTCGCTCCAATAAACAGCAACACCGTCAACACGATCGGGGCGATGATGATGTTTATCAATTTAAGTTGATTACCCAAGGCGTTAATGTCCTTTTGCAACTGGAACTGCACGTCTCTGAGTGCGCTGCGGGTTTCAATCCGCTTGGCTATAAAAGCATCAATCGTTTGCTGTTGTTCAGCGCTTACTGAAATAGCATCAGCCTGCTGGCTCTGTAGCTGGGCCAGCTGGGCTTCAGTTTGTTGTAATTGTTCTTGTAGACGGCTCTCTTGTTCTCTAAATTTTGCCTCGGCAGTTACTGCTATCTCAGCTACTCGTTCAAACGGTCGAGAAAAAGCAGCGCGTCCTCGTAGGCCAATAAGCGCTTGTGCGCCTCCGTAGTTTTCGACTAAATTTATGATCAAATCGCCATTATTGGCGAAGGGTGAGTACATAGCTTGGCCAAAGAAGTTGCTCTGCTGCACCCAAAACCTATCGGTTAAAAAGTCTACGTCGCCGATAACCACTATATTAAGATTTTCTGTCCGCGCCAAGAATCCCTCTTTGGTTTCAGGATCATCAAGCTTAAAGAAAGATGTGGCACTTCCAGTTAAGCGCGCCGCTAGAACTTTACGCGTATTGTCACTCTCAAAGCCATTCGCGAGCAGTTTAGGCTCTGGTATTGCGGCATACTCAGCGGTACCAATTAGTGACGAGTTTGATGAACTCTGCAATAAGGCCTCTAATGTAAGCCCGCTGTCATTGGCCAAAGAGATATTGGCAAACGACGCACCATTCACTGTATTCAGATCCGCTGTCGAGACGTCATCTAAATTAATCTCTGCACTTCCTAAGCCTAAAAATCCAAAGTGTCGAACAGCCCCACCATCTGCGCTGCGAACTTCAAGGCCGGCTTGACTGTCTAGCACCACTTCGTTTATTCCGACGTTTACAGAGTAAGCATTCAGAAGTGTAACATCCGAGCTATTTGCACCCACCGACCCCATCATTGCCATAACATCTGATTCAAAATGCGGGTCTACAAGAAAAATAGCTTTGCCATTTTGCATCAAATATTGATCAATGGCATAGAGCATTTGTCGTCCAAGCCCTTGAGGGTGGGCCACCATTAAAACATCGGTGTTCTCAGGAATGCCATCGTCACTATTGGCAACTAAAGTAACGTTTAGCAACTCACTTAACTGTTGATATACAACGAAAGGCTGGGTAACTTCGCCTGTTAGTGGGTTTTGCTCACCCATCATAGCAATGTCAGTCACAATACTCAGATTTATTGGCTCAGGCTTACTTAACTGGTAAATCAAACGCGATATGTCATATTCTAAAAACGCGGCTTTGCTGGGGTCAAAAAAGCCAATTATCATCGCATCGCCATTTGCATTTGTGCCCGCTAGCCCAAAATACACACTATCCTGAGCCGGACCAACTGCAGCTGCAGTCAAACCAAAGCCGGCTGCTTTGTCTTCTTGCACAGAAAATGGCTGTGGGTCGATAATATTAAGGTTGATGTTTTGTCCAGCCAATTCACTGTACTTTTTCAATAGACTCTCAACCTGCGCAGCGTAATTTCGCAGTGCCGGCATGCTTTTACTGGTGGTATCAGAGAAAAAATAATTTAGCTCTACGGGGGTTTCTAACTCACTCAAAATGCTTTCAGTACCCGGTGTTACCGAATATATTTTGTCTTCTGTTAAATCCACGCCATAGCCACGCAAAAGGCTATTTGAAGCCAGCGTGACCGCAAAAAACAGCACCAGTAAAAGGACTAACACACTAATTGTGGATACGGTTTTATTCATCACTAGCTCGCCTTTTTATGGTCAATAATGACTTGGTTTGCAAATAGCCAAATAACAATTGTTGCGACAAAGAACACAACATCGTTGGCGTTTATTACTCCCTTAGCAATATCTTGAAATTGCCCCAAGAAACTCAGACTAGCAACGGTATCTACTACCCAGTTCGGAGCCCAATCGGAAAGCAGATTCAGAACAATTGGTGAACCTGTGAGTACAAAGAAAAAACACAGCACAATGGCCAGAATAAACGCCACCACTTGATTTTTTGTAAGTGCTGACATGCACATGCTCACCGCTAAAAAAGCTCCCGACATTAACCAACTGCCAATGTAAGAGGCAAAGATTACGCCATTGTCAGGATCACCCAGATAATTTACCGTAATCCACAGAGGTGCGGTCAACAATAGGCAAACAGCCAATACCAACCAAGCCGCTAAAAATTTACCAACAACTATACGAAAGGTAGAAAGCGGTAAGGTCATTAATAGCTCAATAGTGCCGCTTTTTCGCTCTTCTGACCAAGTGCGCATGGCAATGGCCGGTACTAAAAACAAATACAGCCAAGGATGGAAATTGAAAAAAGGCAGCAAATCCGCCTCTCCCCGCTCATACAAATTGCCGAACATAAACGTGAATACGCCCGACATACTTAAAAATATTGCAATAAATATATAGCCCACCGGCGTCACAAAAAAACTAGCGAACTCTCGTTTGCTTACGATCCATATAGCATTCATATTGTGCCCTCGCGCGACTGCGTCACTTCTCTGAATACATCATCAAAGCTCCCTTTCACCTGATAGAAGCTTTCTACCGGCAATTGATTTTCATAAATAAACGCACTCACGGGCTCTACAATCGAAGTGCCTGCATCAGCAAATAAGGTAATTTGACTGTTTTGCCGGTCGTAATGTAAATCTGCGACACCCTCTAGTTCGAGCAATCCGGAGATATCAGCAAGCCCGCGCATTTGCATGCTCACAGCATTGTGATGCTTAGACTTCAAAAGCAGCTCTTGCGGTGTGCCGTCAAAACGCATTTCACCTTCAGCGATGATCATCACTCGATTGCAAAGTGCGCTGACCTCTTCAAGAATATGCGTGGAGATAATCACAATTTTATCTTCGGCCAAATCTTTTATCAGCTTACGAACTTGATGTTTCTGATTTGGATCGAGTCCGTCGGTAGGTTCATCCAGTATAAGAATTTTAGGATCGTGGATCATCGCCTGTGCAATGCCAACCCGCCGTTTAAAGCCTTTAGAAAGAGTATCAATCGTTTTATTTAGCACATTCTTTAAAGCCACTTTTTCAGCCACATCCAGAATCGCTTGCTTACGTTGTTTGCTTGGGATCCCTCGCGCTTGGGCAATGAAGGTTAAAAACTGATAGACCGTCATTTCTGTATAAGCCGGCGCACCCTCTGGCAGATATCCAATGTCTTTTCTGATACTTAGTGGGGCATCTAAAATATCTTTGCCGTTAATCTGCACACTGCCACTTGTGATCGATAGGAACCCCATGAGCATTTTCATGGTGGTCGATTTACCCGCGCCATTTGGCCCCAGAAAGCCAACTACTTCTCCTGCATTTACCTCAAACGAAAGATCGTCGACAACGGTGCTGTCTCCAAATACCTTTGTCAGATTGTTTACACAAATCATAAGATTTCCTTGTACTTATGTTTTCTATTTGTCTATGGTTATTCATCGCCTTGCTAATACCAAGAAGTAAGCTCTTTTTACATAAATTTCAACTCGTAAAACAGCATTTTTAATAAAAGGTAAACAATAACTTTTGACTGATAACATTCTGCCCATAGGGCATATTCTAACACCCTATACGCAAAAATTTGGGATTCCAAGGCAAGGCGCTGGACTGAGCATTGCTAAGGGTACCATTGTTTTTGATGAACATATCAGGGCAATTGATGCTTGTGAAGGAATAATGCAGTTTTCACACTTGTGGATTATATTTAAATTCCATCAAAATACAGACAAAGGCTGGTCCTCTAAAGTGCGCCCACCTAGGTTAGGCGGCAATGCAAAAACTGGGGTGTTTGCTACTCGTTCTAGCTTTCGACCTAATGGAATCGGTATGTCGGTGGTTAAACTGCTCAATTTCAAAAACAATACCTTAGAAGTAGAAGGTGTTGATATGCTATCCGGCACACCGATTATCGACATTAAACCCTATGTTGGCTATGCAGACAGCATTGAGAATGCGCAAAGCGGATATGCAGCGCAATCTCCAGAGAACACTCTGACAGTTCAATATGAACCGTCAGTGTTAAACCATTTATCAATATATCAAAAATTATATGCGGACTTACGCGAGCTCATTGAAGCTAGCTTAACAGCCGATCCTCGCCCCGCCTATAAAAGCAAAAAAGATGATGAAAAACAATATCATATCCGCCTTTATGACATCGAAATTAGATTTACAGTAAAGCACAATTACGTATTGGTTCAGTCAATCCATCGAATAAAGTTCTAACAATTCAAGTAAAAGTCGTTAATTAGCTTTAGTCGTAGCGGTTGCGCTGATAGAATTTAGCGATATTCGTATCACAATAATAAGAAGACTATGCGCACTACTGATTATTTGCTTGCCACCCAAAAAGAATCCCCTGCTGAAGCTGAGGTTATCAGTCACAAGCTAATGTTGAGAGCCGGACTCGTCAGAAAACTAGCATCTGGCCTATACACCTGGTTACCAACGGGTCTTAGAGTCCTCAATAAAGTAGCGGCAATTGTGCGCGATGAAATGAACAAAGCCGGTGCGATAGAAATCAGCATGCCGGTAGTACAGCCTGCTGACTTATGGCAAGAATCTAAGCGATGGGAGGCATACGGCCCGGAGTTGCTCAGAATCAAAGACCGTCATGAGCGGGATTTTGTGCTGGGTCCTACCCATGAGGAAGTCGTCACCGCACTGGTCAAGAACGAAGTCAGCAGCTATAAACAACTGCCCCTTAACCTATACCAAATACAAACCAAGTTTCGCGATGAAGTCCGACCCCGTTTTGGCATTATGCGCTCTCGCGAATTTATTATGAAAGACGCCTACTCTTTCCATTTAGGCGAGGAGTCTCTCGAACAGACCTATCAAAGGATGCATCAAGCTTATTGCAATATATTTGAGCGCATTGGCCTAGAATTTCGCCCCGTAATTGCTGACAGTGGCTCTATCGGCGGCGCAGTCTCCCACGAATTTCATGTATTAGCAGATTCTGGCGAAGACGATATCGCATTCAGTGATACCTCTGACTATGCCGCAAACATTGAGCTTGCCGAGGCGGTATGCCTAGATACCCGTGCAAGCGCATCTGCTGATATCAGCAAAGTGGCAACGCCTGAGGCAAGCAGCATTAGCGACGTTGCGGCCATGCTATCTGTGGCCGCTACTCAATGTATAAAAACCTTAATAGTAGATGCGGATGAAAGTTGCGACCATCCGTTTGTCGCCATTGTGCTGCGTGGCGACCACCAGCTCAATGAAATAAAAGCAGAAAAACATCCCTTAGTTGCTTCACCGCTCACATTTGCCGATGAAGCTAAAGTAAGTGCTCATTTATCTTGCAAGTTTGGCTCAATTGGTCCAGTTGCCTTGCCTCTGCCAGTTTTAGTCGACCGCAGTGCGGCTGCATGTTCTGACTTTGTGTGCGGTGCCAATGAAGACGGTTTCCATTACATCGGCGTAAACTGGGAGCGTGATGTTGCTGATTTTGAAATTGTTGACGCTAGGAACGTAGTTGCCGGAGATGCATCACCAGATGGCAAAGGTACATTGCAAATTCGTAAAGGCATCGAAGTTGGGCATATATTTCAATTAGGAGATAAATATTCTAAAGCGATGAATTGCGGCGTGTTAACCGAATCGGGCAAGCATGAAGTATTAAAAATGGGATGTTACGGAATCGGTGTAACTCGCATAGTTGCAGCTGCTATAGAGCAAAATCACGACCAGCATGGAATTAAATGGCCACCGGCAATCGCACCATTTCAGGTTGCTATTATTCCTATGAATATGCATAAATCTCACAGAATTATGGAAACGGCACTAAAATTGTATGCAGACTTCCTAGCCGAGAACGTTGAAGTATTATTTGACGATCGTAAAGAGCGGCCGGGAGTTATGTTTAACGATATGGAACTGATTGGTATTCCTCACAGCATTGTGATTGGAGAGCGCAATTTAGACAACCAACAAGTTGAATATAAAAACCGATTGACCGGAGAGAAGACACTTATCAATATCGATGAGGTGATTGCTTTCGTAACTAATCAGTGAGGTAGTGGGTGCTAGTGACTTTTTATGGTGTGCGGGGTTCAATTCCGACGCCAGGCCCTGAGTACAATAAATATGGCGGCAATACGGCATGCGTGCACGTTGAGCTTGCAGACGGCACCGACGTTATACTGGATGCAGGCACAGGTATTCGCCTGCTTGGCAAAAAACTGGCAGCAAAGAAAACGCCTATTTATCTGCTACTAAGTCATAATCATTGGGACCACATTCAAGGTTTCCCTTTTTTTATCCCTATTTATCAGCCGGGTCGCGACATTATTATTACACCGGGTATGACCAAACTCGAACAACCAGAGGCTGTTATTAAACAGATGTCTGGCTCTTATTTTCCGGTCAGCAAGGAGGTTTTGGCCTCCAATATTCTAATCAAGCGCCTACCCTATGACGTTACTGAATGGAAACTCGGTGAAGCGACAATAAAACGTCACCCTATGAACCATCCTGGAGGCGGAAGCTGTTACACTATCGTTGAAGGTAACAGCAAACTAGCCTACATTACAGACAATGAGCTATACCCTCCATACAAAAAAGACACTGACTTTTTAGAATTTGTCGATTTTGCAAAAAATGCCGACCTGCTCATTCACGATGCACAGTATGTGGTCAAGGATATGCCTGCTAAACTCGGATGGGGGCACTCCGTTGCCGAAGAAGCTGTTAAGCTAGCATTAGCAAGTTTTGCAAAGAAATTGGCACTATATAGTCATGACCCTGAGCGAACTGATGCCGATATTGATGAAATCGTAGAGCACGCTAGTGAGATTTTTGAAATTGGTGGAGCCGATGCAACTTGCTTTGGCGCATATGAAGGTCTGCAAATCACTATTTAGAATAATAAAATAAGGAAAGGACATGTTGAAAATATGGCTAATCGGGTCGCTACTGCTTAGCGTCTTTACCCTATCCGCTCCCGCAATAGCAACACAGGAAGAACCGGAAAAAGAACTCACCATTCTGCAAAAAATTGAAGAGACCGTTGAACAGAACATCGATACTGCACCAGAAAGCAAGTCGATGTTAGACGAAAAAGCAAAAGCTGATTCGCTCACCAACCAAAATCCATTCGCGATTACTCAACATCGATTTAACTACCTAATGCCTATAAGCTACGTAACTTCAGCCAACACTATAACCGTAGATGGTTTGAATAACGCAAATGTAGATAGGTACGAAGCGAAATTTCAAATAAGCGTACAGTTGCCGCTTTACATAGAAGCGTCCAACAACACGGGCGTTTTTTTTGGCTTTACGAGCGTATCGTTTTGGCAAGTATATAACTCTGAGGCTTCAAAACCATTTCGTGAAACAAACTACGAGCCTGAAGTATTTTATGAGTGGAAGCCAAACTGGGATGTATTTGGGTTCCGTTTTAATGGCGCGCAAATTGGTTTGAATCACATGTCCAATGGACAAGATGGTTTGAAATCACGCAGTTGGAATCGTGTGGTAGCTACCGCCCTTTTTAGCTCAGAGGACTCTGCCTACTATTTAAAAACCTGGTATCGCTTACCCGAAGATGAAAAAATCGACGCATTGGACCCAACCGGCGACGACAATCCTGATATCTTAGATTTTTATGGCCGCGTAGAGTTGGGTTTTGCTTATAAGTTTGGCGACGTCGACCTATTTGCTCGAATCCGAAACAACCTATCATTTGATGATAATCGAAGTGGAATAGAGCTTAACTTCACCTACCCTATTAACGACCGTTATGACGTTTTACTCCAGTATTTCAACGGCTATGGTGATTCTTTAATTGATTACGACCGTCATCTTCAGCGGGTGAGTTTAGGCGTTATGTTGCGCTTTATTTAGCGTTTTTTTTGATTCGCTTCGAGCGCGTTTTGTATGCGCTCTTGCATAAGCGGATGGGATTGTAAAATACTGTCCATCTGGCTTTGTTCACCAATTTTTTCAGCTAATTTAGTCATTGCATCTGCAAAAGCCTGATTAGACAAGCCTACTTGCTCAAGGTGGGACAACGCAAAGTTATCTGCCTCCCATTCTAAGTCTTGGGTGAACTGATTTTGCAAGATGGTATTGCTTACCCCTCCAAAAAACTCTAAAAGACTACTAACATCACCAAAAAAATAGCTTAACGCAACAGTAGCAACTAAAGTTTCAGCAATTAAACGCATAGAATGCTGATACTCTACATGGCCTATCTCATGCAGCAAAACTGAGGTCAGCAATGCCCTATCGCTCTCAAAAAGTTCTACTAGTTGGTCAGTAAACACGATAGTGCCGTCAGGCAAAGCAAATGCGTTAGCTCCTAGCCGACTAGAGTCTCTAAATAGGATATTAAATTGCTTATCGGTACTCGGCATCTGCGCCAACACCGTTTGCCAATAGTCCATCAATGCCTGTTGCTCAGCTTGGTCAATTTTCGAGGGGTCCAGAACGGTTCGCTCCAAGGTTTTCAGAGTTTGCTGAGATGCAACTGAAACTGCTGCATCAGGCACTGCATCTGCGAAAATAATGGCTGCATAGGGGATCGCATATTTAAACAGGCCGTACAACAGTAGGGGCACCAATAAAACGCTTGTTAAAATTAACCATGATGAGCGCTCAAGCTTGTCAATTGAGGCACCACTGCTGCCAGCAAGCCAAACATCCAGCTCTGTGCATGCGGCAATGCTTAGCAAACCTGCATTGGGCAAGCTTAACTCTCGCGGAATGTCGCCTAATTTCGGATTGATATGACAGTCTTTTAGGTCTTGCAATATATCGAGGTTTTCAGACTCATTAACTAGCCGAAGCTCGCCGGCTTCATGCAGATGCACTTCAACCTCGATACATTTTGAACCGCCCTGAGGGTAGAACTGCCCCTGACGCTTAAACATAGCGGTATTATCCAATGGCAACATCTACATCAAACACGCTTGACACCTCATCGCCTATGGCGTTTGCCGACTCTTCAGCGCTGGCGATCACCTCTTCATAACCAGGTAACACTTCGACAGTTGTGGCTCTCGCAAAAAATCGGGCCGAACGAACTTTTATCCACGGCATCCCAAAACCTAAGGTACACACTAACAAAGCTAGGTTAGTTAGACGCAAATAAATCAAACCCATGACGCTTACCTTAGAATCAAATCTTGCTACATTCCTAATTTGAGTGTTAGTAAATATGTGATTTCGGATCAGTGCTTTGTAAAAACTCGAAGAAATTGCAAGTGCAATCATATATAGCAACAACATGCCTATGATAAAAAATTGTGAAATGGGTTTTGCATCATCAGCAGATGAGAAAGCAGCAGCGCCGGCTCCAATAGAAACACCAAAAAGAAGAGCGATAACCACACCTGCAATTACCCCTGCTGCAATGGTTGCCAAAAAGTATTCACCGGTGGATAAATCTGTCTCAAATTCGGCATCCCCGTAGGTCATATTCTCATAGATAAATTCATCAATCTTTTTGAATAATAAGGGATACAAAATACCGAAAGTAATAAGGGCCAATAAGGTATACAACACGAATACGACAAATGCTCTGCCATAGCGAACCGTAAAACCAAAACGCACGTTTCTGTAGCCGGTCATGCGCATCCGAAAGCGGATACTCATACAAACCAACATAGGTGTAAGGGCAAACAGCAAAAGCAAAAGTAAGCCAGAAAGCAAAGGACTCAGCACGCTCAAAACATAGTAACTAGCGAATAGCAAAACGCCTATCGCTCGTCCTATCAAAATTTGTTTTGGGGTGGCCAGATATGACATTCTGTGCCCGTCTATTTCAACATTCGAGTATAAATAACGGTTGTTGCGGACGGTTGCCCATGCGGAATAGATACCCAATGTTGCGATAGTGAGCAGTAAGTTTACGATCCAGATATTGAAAAACTCTCGACCATTGCCTAAAAACCGAACGGGTACGCTTCTCAAGGCCTTTGCAGGTGGTGCATTTTCGCTAGCATTTTGCTGTGCAGCGCTGTGGGTGTCGAACTGGGCAATGCACTGTTCGATGATTGCTAAACGCTCAGGAAAGGCTTCTTTATCGATAGTCGATTTAGCTTCGAGTAACTCTGCTAGAGAATAATGTTTATAATCGGGGATTGATTCATCCATGTTTGACATACAACTTCCTTTTTTGGGGGCTTTTTATCCAACTAGTAAATGATCACAGACTACACTGTACACATTTGCCTAAAAGCAAGAAAGTACACCAAAAAACAGCAGTTTCATAGGGAAAATTCTGGGTAGTCTAAGGCAGAGTGTAAGCCTCGATACACACCCTGGAAGTGCATCCCCGAATTTGCCTATTCCCACTCAATCGTGGCCGGAGGTTTGCCAGAAATATCGTAAACCACGCGCGAAATTCCATTTACTTCATTGATGATACGGTTAGATACCTTGCCCAAAAACTCATAGGGTAGATGCGCCCACCGCGCCGTCATAAAATCAATAGTTTCGACCGCTCTGAGAGATACCACCCAATCGTATTTACGCATGTCACCCATCACACCAACCGACCGAACAGGTAAAAATACGGTAAACGCTTGGCTCACTTCATGATAAAGCCCTGCCTTGTGGAGTTCTTCAATAAAAATTGCGTCGGCTTTTCGAAGCAAATCACAATATTCTTTTTTAATTTCGCCAAGCACTCGCACGCCGAGACCGGGCCCCGGGAAGGGATGACGATAAAGCATGTCATAAGGCAAACCGAGCTCTAGGCCAATTTTTCGGACTTCATCTTTAAACAATTCGCGCAAAGGCTCTACTAAGCCCATTTCCATATCGTCAGGCAAGCCCCCAACGTTGTGATGAGATTTGATCACATGAGCCTTACCCGTAGCCGAACCCGCCGACTCGATTACGTCGGGATATATCGTGCCCTGCGCCAGCCATTTTGCGTTGCTTAGCTTTTTCGCTTCTTCGTCAAACACATAGACAAATTGATTGCCGATAATTTTACGTTTCTTTTCAGGGTCTTGCTCGCCTTTAAGCGCGTCTAGAAAACGCTGTTCGGCTTCAATTTTAATAATGTTCAGGCCAAAATGGTCACCAAACATGTCCATTACCTGCTGACCTTCGTTTAAGCGTAATAATCCATTATCGACAAATACGCAGGTGAGCTGCTTGCCAATGGCTTGATGCAGTAACATGGCGGTTACCGATGAATCAACGCCGCCTGAGAGGCCGAGGATAACTTCATCGTCACCGACTTGTTCTTTAATACGCGCTATGGCATCTTCAATTATCGCTCCGGCCGTCCATAGTTTTTCGCAAGCACAGATCTGCATCGCAAAATGCTCTAGTACGCGCATGCCTTGTTTTGTATGCGTCACTTCTGGGTGAAACTGCACGCCATAAAACTTTTTCTGCGGATTTACCATGGCGGCATGTGGACAGCTAGGCGTTTGTGCAATCGTCTTAAACCCTGGTGGAATGGCGCTCACTTTATCACCGTGGCTCATCCATACATCTAGCAATGCATTGCCATTAGCGCCGATTTCATCTTCAATTTTTTCAAATAACTGAGTGGCTTCTAGCAGCTCGACCTGCGCATAGCCAAACTCACGGACATCTGAGCCCTGAACACTGCCGCCTAACTGGTGCGCCATAGTTTGCATGCCGTAGCAAATGCCGAGTACCGGCACTCCTGCACTAAAGACATACTGCGGGGCTCGGGGTGAGTTAGCCTCTGGCACCGATTCTGGACCGCCTGAGAGAATAATACCGTCTGGCGCAAAATTACGAATTTGCTGCTCGTTTACATCCCATGCCCAAAGTTCACAATAAACACCGATTTCGCGAATACGACGAGCGATCAACTGGGTGTACTGTGAACCGAAATCTAAAATTAAAATTTTCTGGCTATGGATATTGGCCGACATGTGTTTATTCCTGAAATATAAAAGAGGTCAATGTGATGCCCACAATGACCTCTTTGCTAAAGATGATATTTTATCCTAAACGGTAGTTAGGCGCTTCTTTGGTAATGCTCACATCATGGACGTGTGACTCGCCCATTCCAGCAGCAGTGACCTTCACAAATTTTGGCTTGGTACGCATTTCTTCTATGGTAGCGCAGCCTGTTAAACCCATTGCAGAACGCAAACCGCCAAGCTGCTGATGAATGATATTTGCGATAGGGCCTTTATATGCCACACGGCCTTCAATACCTTCCGGTACTAATTTTTCAGCGCTGTTGCTATCTTGAAAGTAGCGGTCAGACGAACCATGACTCTGATTCATCGCGCCTAAAGAACCCATTCCGCGATAGGACTTGTAATACCGGCCTTGATACAGCTCAACTTCGCCGGGCGCTTCCTCTGTGCCTGCAAGCATACTGCCCACCATAACTGAACTGGCTCCTGCGGCAAGTGCTTTTGCGATGTCGCCCGAAAAACGAATGCCGCCATCAGCAATGACCGGAACACCTAACTCATCAACGGCAGATACTGCATCAGAAATAGCAGTAATTTGCGGCACGCCGCATCCGGTGACAATACGCGTGGTACAAATAGAGCCCGGACCGATGCCCACTTTGACGGCATCAACGCCAGCATCTGCTAAGGCTCTCGCACCTTCAGCTGTTGCCACATTACCGGCAATTAGCTGTAAGTCAGGATATTGCAGTCTAACCGATTTCACGCGGTCAATGACGCCCTGAGAGTGGCCGTGGGAGGTATCAATCAGCAACACGTCCACCCCAGCCTCAACTAGTAAACGAATACGTTCGTCGGTTCCCTCGCCTACGCTTACCGCCGCACCCACACGCAAACGCCCTTGCGAATCTTTGCATGCATTCGGTTTACTTTTTGCTTTTTGGAAGTCTTTTACAGTGATCAGGCCGGTCAATCTAAACGCCTCATCAACCACCAGTATTTTTTCGATGCGATATTCGTGCATCAGCTCCATCACTTGATCGGGACTTGCGTCGGCGGTGACGGTAACGAGCTTTTCTTTTGGTGTCATAACTTTACTAATGGGCTCAACCAAACGATTTTCGAAGCGTAAATCCCGTCCGGTAACCAAACCAATTAGGTTGTTGTCTTCATCGACTACCGGGAATCCGCTGTAGCCTAGCTTTTTACTCAAGGCAATAGTATCGCCGATTGTGGCGTCTTGCTTGACAGTGACAGGGTCTTGCACGACACCGCTTTCATATTTTTTCACGCGCAGGACATGTTCAGCCTGCGCTTGGGCGGTCATATTCTTATGGATAAAACCAATTCCACCTTCTTGGGCAAGCGCAATGGCAAGGGGTGCTTCGGTCACCGTATCCATAGCAGCAGACATCAAAGGCATATTTAGGGTTATACCCTTGGTTAATTTAGTAGAAAGATTGGCCATATGAGGGAGGACATTTGAGTGTCCGGGCACTAGAAGTACGTCGTCGAAGGTGAGTGCTTCTTTTTCGATGCGCAGCATGCAATTTTACCTGTTTAAGTAGGGGCTTAATTGCGGCGTAATTGTAGTGTTTTTTTGTATCTGGGTAAACTACAATCAACAAATTGAGTCAATAAATTTAGGTGCCTATGTTTGCCACTCCAAGCCAAGTCAGTATTTTAACCGTCAGTAAGCTTAATCGCTTTGCTAAACGTGTGCTTGAAAGCGAAATTGGCCTTGTATGGGTAAGTGGAGAAATCAGTAATTTTGTGGCGGCAAGCTCTGGGCACTGGTATTTCACTCTAAAAGATAGCCAAGCGCAGGTAAAAACAGCAATGTTTAAAGGCGCTAATCAGCGCGCAGGCTTTCGCCCCAAAGCTGGTGACAAGGTAGTTGTGCGCGCCAACATCAGTTTGTATGAGCCTCGTGGTGATTACCAGCTCATTGCTCAACACATTGAGCCTGAGGGCGTAGGCCAGTTAAAGCAAGCCTACGAAATGCTAAAAGCTAGCTTGCAAGAGCAGGGACTGTTTGACCAATCACATAAACAAGCGATTCCGGCTCAAGTCACCCGACTAGGAGTCGTCACCTCGCCTACCGGCGCAGCGGTTCATGATATTTTGCATGTACTGGCACGGCGAAACCCTGCAATAGAAGTCATCATATACCCGTCTTTGGTTCAGGGTGAGCAAGCGGCAGCATCTATCGTCAAACAAATAGAAATGGCAAATCAACGCAATGAAGTCGATGTGCTCATTGTTGGCAGAGGCGGCGGCTCACTAGAAGACTTATGGCCATTTAATGAAGAAGCCGTTGCTCGTGCTATATTTGCATCGAGACTGCCGATTGTCTCTGCGGTTGGTCATGAAGTAGATGTTACCATTGCTGATTTTGTCGCAGACGCACGCGCTCCGACCCCTAGCGCTGCTGCCGAAACCATTAGCCAAGACAGTCAAGTGCTGCTCCGCAACATTATGCAGTCACGCCAGCGCCTGCAGCAATCGTTTAAACAACAACTCAGGCATAATGCACAGCGTTTGGATATCGTGCAGGCGAACTTCAATGCTGCTAGCCCCTTAAGACAAATGGCGCAGCACCGCCAAGTCCTTAGCTCATTACAAACTAGACTTGCCAATAGCCACCCGAAAACCGCTATCGCACAACAGCAAAGTATCTGCAAACAACTGCAAGAGCGTCTACAAAGAGCCACCCACAATCAAATGAATGCACTTACAGGCCATTTAAAACAAAACACTCAAGCATTAAGCGCACTGTCTCCTAGCAAAGACATTCAGCAGCATCAAAAGAACACAGAGCAGCTCAAACAGCGACTTCGTAGCTGTCAACATGACCGAATAAAAGAGCGACAGGGTCGTTTGGCAGCCCTCTCTGGTGTGCTCAATTCAGTGAGTCCGCTAGCGACCTTGTCTCGCGGCTACAGTATCAGTTACCAAGACAAGCAGATTATTCGTAGCGTGAAACAGGTCAAAACACAACAGACATTAATCACTAAAATCGCCGACGGTGAGATTGTATCGACTGTCGAATCAACAAAAAGAAGTGCGCAATAGCTAAAATCAACGACGTAAAATTTTTTGCAAAATAACCATAAAAGCGCATTCACATGTCGATAAAAATCGCCAAAAAAACCACACTCGCGTCATTAATTTGACAGCCTAATTGCTAAGGCATTGATTTCCTAAATTTTGTTCCGATTGTTTGAAAGATGCTCAAATGCTAATCTAACACTAACTAAAACATATGAATTATTGCGGATGTTGTACACATGGTGTTTCCCAAATATAGTTTTAAAAGCGCGAAAGTGTGCGCGTCAATTACCCTTTTGTTTTCATGCTTCCTAACACAAGCAGAAACCTCAAACTCTTGGCCTGTGTTTGCCGCACAGCTTAGCGATGGCATATTGCAAATCTGTGAAACTCAGCATTGTGAACTCAATGTCTTAGACAGCCAGACCCTTGAAGCTATACTTAACCAACATCCCCTAAGTCTCGAGATATTTGAAGCCCTGACGCTCTCGGAATACGAACTGCTAGTGAGCAGTGCTGCTATATCTTCAAGCCCAGAAGCTGCAGATGCACATAGCAAAACCTTAGTACTTGAGATGACCACCAGTTGGCGCGGCATTCCAGTAGATGACTTCAATATCACCAGTGAATTTGAAGGCTCTGTTAACGAAGCGGCTGAACTACAAATTAATGCATGGGTAGATCGTGTGCAAAACGATGGCGTTTTTGAAGCCCAGCGCATTTATCAAAAAATTGGCGCCAGTGACTATCATCAGCATATGCAACTGCCTGAAAAAATTGGTGATTTTATATTTACCGAAACCGCCTTATATCACGATCCAATGCAGGGCAGTATTTCGCGCTACATCCATCCATTATTTGCCGACGCAGTGGTAGACGTGTCTGTTTATCCAGTCTCCCCATTTATTCACAAGACACAGGGTGCTGCGCCTTTAGAAAGCGAAATGGCAATTGAAAAGTCACATATTCAGCAGTTGATTTTGCAAGCTCAGTTGGACGACTACCAAATATCTGACATTCAAAGCACACAGTTTACATCCACGCTTGGCGAAATGAAGGGATTATCGATGGAAGTGGCTTTGCAAACCCGTGTCGACCCGATTTACAGTACTCAGTTTTTATTTACGAAAAATGATAAATTTATAAAAGTAACGGGGAACTTGCCAAAGACTATGATGCTGGCATTAGTGCAAGAATCGATTGGGCAAATTACTGTTCCGCAAGAATCTACCTTTATGCAGTCGATGCGGCAGCAATAGGTAACACTCGAATCCTCTCAACACAAAACAGCCCTTGGACTAATGTTACGCCAAGGGCGATATTGCGCAAAATACTTGCATATCATCCATACTAGGCTAGATGAACATACAGTTAGCAAGTGACTTCTGAACATCTGTTGCCAGCTTTGCTGCAATCTCCACTTTGATAGGCTCATCTCTACCCGACATCCAAATGCTGAGTTCACAGTCAGTGTCAAACCGCCCCGCCGTTTGCACATTGAATGTAGTAATAGACTTGTACGGAACGCTAAGATAGTCGATTTTTTTGCCAGTAAGCCCTTGTTTGTCGATAAAAATTAA
Organism: Glaciecola sp. SC05; assembly: GCF_041380235.1. Taxonomy (NCBI): domain Bacteria; kingdom Pseudomonadati; phylum Pseudomonadota; class Gammaproteobacteria; order Alteromonadales; family Alteromonadaceae; genus Glaciecola; species Glaciecola sp. SC05. The sequence goes on along the minus strand of NZ_JBGIYY010000025.1, from coordinate 40,254 downwards.
TCGTTTGTTGGTAAATACGTATAGATCTCTTACCATCTTGTAAGCTTGTATTACATTCTCATTGTCGGCCAGTACCGGCGACAGTTCTTCGGCAACTTCATTTACATCAACCTCACTGGCATTGCCCAGTATTGCGTCAAATAAACCCATATTCACTCCTTTTGATAGTACTTTTGAAATTGTCAGCTAATGGCAATTCCGGTTGATTTCTTAGTACTTAAGTTATGTCAGATTGATTGGAGTATTGCAAATCTAAAAAGCAATTGATAAGCAGGGTTATCATAATCCTTGGGTTCCTAGAGTAATTTTTCAGGGCTGCTGCTTATACTCATGTTGATCAAAGCGCAAACTTCTTATTTTTCATTTATGAAAAATGACAATCATTGTTGATTTAAACGTTCATTTTCAAGCATAAAAGTTATATCATCTCGCGCGTAAAACCTTTAAATTTTAATAATTTAAGAAAAAAATATCACGGCGCTTTAACTGTTAACGAATAATAATATCGTTGATAATATAAATATTTGACGCTATACATCACGCGATTCTTTGCACTACCATTGTGCCAACACCTAAAATAAAGCAATATTTAAACGCTAAACTAAACACAAACAAGAGTAACTAACATTATATGAAAGTTTTGACCGTTTTTGGCACTCGCCCTGAAGCAATTAAGATGGCGCCTCTTGTTCATGCCCTTAAGGCAGATGTGCGCTTTGATTCTAAGGTTTGTGTCACTGCTCAACACAGAGAAATGTTAGACCAAGTTTTAGATTTATTTGAAATTAAACCCGATTTCGACCTAAATTTAATGAAAGCCGGTCAATCATTAGAAGACCTTACTGTTGGCATCTTATTGAAATTGAAACCAATATTGTCCGAGTTTAAACCTGATATGGTATTAGTGCATGGTGATACTGCAACTACTTTTGGCGCCTCACTTGCTGCCTATTATCAGCAGATAACAGTGGGTCATATAGAGGCAGGTCTGCGGACAAACAATATTTATTCACCTTGGCCTGAAGAAGGCAACAGAAAATTGACAGCAGCATTGACCAAATATCACTTTGCTCCTACTGAGACTTCAAAAGAAAACTTGCTGATTGAAAATTATTCTGCAAATGACATTATAGTCACAGGTAATACCGTAATCGATGCCTTGTTACTGATAAAAAACAAAATAGACAATAACGAAGCATTGAGAAAGAGCTTAAGGGCCAAATTTACAATGCTCGATGAAGCAAAGAGGCTTATTTTAGTAACTGGACATCGTCGTGAAAGTTTTGGTAGAGGCTTCGAGGATATATGTTGCGCTTTAGCGAAAGTTGCAGAGCGCTATCCAAATGCACAGATCTTATATCCGATGCATTTGAATCCAAATGTAAGAGAGCCCGTCAATCGAATATTGAACAATATCAGTAACGTATTTTTGATAGAACCTCAAGAGTACTTGCCCTTTGTGTACTTGATGACGCAAGCATATATTATTTTGACCGACTCGGGAGGTATCCAAGAAGAAGCCCCCTCTCTTGGCAAACCTGTATTGGTAATGAGAAACTCAACCGAGAGGCCCGAAGCAATAGCAGCTGGGACAGTAAAGTTAGTAGGTACCGATGTTAAATCCATTACGGATAATATATCTGAGTTGATGGATAATGAGCAAATTTATAAACAGATGAGCATTGCGCATAATCCATATGGCGACGGCTTGGCTTGTAAAAGAATTTTAGACGCCTTAGCTAGTTCTAGCTCGGATGTTTGACCATTAAATTTATTGGAAATAGCCCATGTCATTTAAACAAAAAAAAACCTTAGGTCAGAAAATAAGTTGGTGGTTTAACACGCGAATTGCAGGTTATTGGCGAATTAAAGTCGCCGGCGCTGTAGAGAGAAAAATCTCAGCTTCCCCAGACACAATTACCTTTAATCAAGACGCTAGCGAAATGCAGGCGCCTAGCAAAGACGGTATTACCGTCATACTCACAGCTTATAAACGCTCGGAATATCTCGAACAACAAATAGAAGCGCTTCGCGCACAAACTATCCCGCCAAAAGAGATCTGGGTATGGTCAAATCGCAGCGATACTGAATTGCGCGACGTATCTAAATTGGCAGACCGGGTCATCGCTTCAAATAGTAACTTTCTTTTTTGGGGGCGTTTCGCACTTGCAAGTTTAGTTCGCACTAAATATGTCGCCTTCTTTGATGATGATATCTTGCCGCAGCCTCGCTGGTTTGAAAATTGCCTACAAACAATAGAGTCTGGACATGATGGTATTTTGGGTGGCTCTGGAGTTCTGTTGCCTGTTGAAGGAGGCTATTCAAGTAAACATAAAGCAGGCTGGAACGGCAATCTTTTTGATACGCCTGTGCAAGTCGACCTAGTCGGTCATTCATGGTTTATGAAAAAAGAATACGTTAACTATATGTGGCGAGAAGAGCCCGTGTCATGGGACAACGGTGAAGATATTCACCTAAGCTATATGGCATTAAAATATGGCGGCATCAAAACTATAGTGCCACCTCACCCTCAAAACGACCAGAGCCTGTGGAGCTGCCGACCAGATTTTGGGAAGGTAGTCGGACGCCTGAATGTAGCAACTTACAAAACTAAGAACCATAAAAATACGAGAAGCGAAGTCGTAGACCATCATGTTAAAGATGGTTGGAAAGTAGTTAAAAAGCTCCAGAGTTAAAAAAACAGCTTGAATAGGACAAAAGGTGCTGAATGCCATTGCACCTCACAATTTTTCAATTTCTTTGATTTCTATCGCGGATATAGAGCTAAGACGTTCACGGTGGTAAAATTTCACCTGATACAAAAAGAAGGCATTAGGTGGAGTATTTTTCAACACAAAAACCAAACGAACTGTGATAAAGTTCGTAGCACGTTCTGAAAATTGCGCGCTTTCATGTTACCAACAAAAACATATCCTTATTCAAAGTTTAATAAGTTTCTCACACAGGTTTTTCGCCTCGTTATTAAACACATCATGCCGGCGTCTTTTTATCGAAGACCATTGCCAGATGTGGCCACACGCCAAGCGAAAACCGGCCATTTGACCCTAGAGATTGTGAGCCACTGCTGGCAGTATTCTCATATGCTAGTGTATCAACTGAGCTCCTTTGTTAACTACCCACCAAAAGATTTAAGCCTAACGGTCACGGTGTTCTATTCCCCTGAGGACGTTGGCACGCAAAAGACCTTAGATATGTTTGGTAAATTACAGGTTGAGAATGTTATTTGGAACTGGCAGCCAATGGAGAAACCAAAGCTTGTTAGGCGTGCTATTGGTCGGAACATGTCAGCATTGGCGACAAAAGCAGATTGGATTTGGTTTACTGATTGCGACATTATTTTTCACGAGAACTGCCTCGACTCACTAGCAAGTCAGTTGCAAGGCAAAACCGATACACTTTATTTTCCGAAAGAAATCCAAGTTACCGACATTTTAGAAGAAAATGACCCACTGCTACAGGCAAAGGAAGAGCCCCAGGTGATTGATGTGGACACCAATTCTTTTCAATCTTACGCGCGTCAAAAAGCAATTGGTCCTTATCAAATTGTGCATGGCGATGTGGCCAGAGCGATTGGCTATTGCGACGAAGTGCGAATTTTTCAAACAGAGTCTGACCGCTGGCGTAAAACATACGAAGATACGGCATTTAGATGGTTAGTGGGCAGCGACGGAGTGCCAATTGCGGTAGACGGCGTATTTCAAATACGTCATATCCAAAAAGGCCGCTACGATCAAAACAGCAAGATCACTGAGGTTCGTATTGCTACCCGCAAAGTACAAAAGAAAATAGCAGATTAATCGTCGCTATTTTTTTTGATGATACGAAAATAGACGCTTGCGCTGACGCTCTTGAGAGACCGTTAGTTTGGGTTTTTTACCCTCGAACGGATTGCTGCCTTCTCTAAATTCTATCTTTATCGGCGTGCCCATTATTTTGAGGGCTTTACGATAATAGTTAGTCAGATAGCGTTTGTATGAATCCGGTAAGTCTTTTACTTGATTGCCATGGATAACGATAACCGGTGGGTTGTAACCGCCAGCATGCGCATACTTCATTTTTACGCGTTTTCCGCGGATCAGAGGCGGCTGATGGTCATCTTGCGCCATTTCCATAATCTCGGTGAGCATCGAGGTATTAATACGCTTAGTAGCGCTGCCATAAGCTTCTTGCACTGACTCAAACAAATGCCCTACCCCGGTTCCATGCAGAGCGGAGATAAAGTGCAATCGCGCAAAGTCCACAAAGCCTAAGCGCCTATCGAGCTCTCGCTTAATTTCGTTTTTAACATCATTGTCTAAACCATCCCATTTATTCACCGCTAACACTAGCGAACGTCCTGAGTTCAAAATAAAGCCCAATAAACTTAAATCTTGGTCGGTCACTCCCTCTCGAGCATCAATGACTAAGAGTACAACGTTAGCTTCTTCGATTGCCTGAAGGGTTTTAACAATAGAAAACTTCTCAATAACTTCTGAAACTTTTCTGCGCTTACGGACTCCGGCAGTATCAATCAGTATATACTCGCGCTCATCTCTCTCCATTGGAATGAAAATACTGTCACGAGTGGTACCGGGTTGATCAAATACCACCACCCGCTCTTCGCCCAATATGCGATTGGTCAGTGTGGACTTACCCACATTAGGTTTGCCCACTATTGCCAGCTTAATCGGAAGCGCCTGGAGTCTTTCAAGCTTTGCTTGAGCGTCCTCTTCGTCTAACACTTCCTCTTGCTTAATTTCCATGTCCGGAAAGTCTGTTTCGAGGGGGCTAAGCACATCATTTAAAAGCTGTGCAATTCCTCGCCCCTGTGAGGCTGCTATTTGAAATAAGCTATCAAACCCAAGTGAGTAAAAATCGGCACTTTCACTGTCACCGTCAATGCCGTCAACTTTATTTGCGACTACATGAATAGACTTATCTTGTTTACGTAAGTGGTCGGCAATGCCGATGTCGGCAGGCGTGAGACCTGTGCGCGCGTCAACCATAAATAGCACTACATCAGCTTCATCTATGGCGAGCAGAGACTGCTGCGCCATCGCAGCGTCAATACCTTCCTCGTCGCCGGTAATACCGCCCGTATCTACCACAATAAACTGGCGTTCTTCATATTTAGCCTGACCGTATTTTCGGTCACGAGTTAGGCCTGGAAAATCAGCTACTAGTGCATCGCGGGTGTGAGTAAGGCGATTAAACAGTGTGGACTTGCCTACATTAGGCCGTCCTACAAGTGCAATTACCGGTAACATATACTTCCTCGGTTTTAGGGGAGATTGCCCCTTTAAAAGTGTAAAAACGCCAGTGGCAGTACCAATGGCGTTTTTCTATTTTAACGTAAAATAACTATTAGGGTGTAGATATTCGGTTAACTTCACCGTCTCTGGTTTGCACAACAAGTACGCTATCTTGATAAATAGGCGCAACATATATGCCCTCATCCTCGTCATCGTCACCCACTTCCATCCGCGATACATATTTGCCTTCATCTTGGGTAAACCAATGCAAGAAACCAAACTTATCACCGACAACGATGTGATCACCGACTGGGGTAGCTTCCGTCAGATTGCGTCTTCTCAGCTCGCCTGAAGACCATAATTCCACACCGTTTCTGCGGTCAATCGCATATACATTCGAACCATTGTCGGTAACGAATAGACGATTTCCAGCTATGCTAACATTGCGAAAAGACGCATATTCGCGGCTCCAGATAACTTGACCCGTGCGCAGCTCAACCGCAGACAAGGCGCCGCCATAACTTATCACAAACACCGTACCGCCAAACACAAGCGGTTTGCTGTCCACATCTACAATACGCTCAAGCTCTGTCGCACCTGATGCTTTTGCAATAACTTGTTCCCACGCTGTTAAACCGGACTCAATAATGCTTACTTGCAAACGCCCCGTCGCTAAACCGACGATAGCACCGCCGTTGGCTGCCGATGGCGCAGAGACTCCGCGCAAGGTCAAAGGTGGGACGTCTGATTCGTTCTGCCACTTTATCTCGCCAGTATTGGCGTCTAGTCCTAGCAATATGCCCGCAACAGTGTTCACAACCACTATCCCAGAATCAACAGCAGGCGCTGCAAGGACTTCGCTGGGCACTTTAGTACGCCATTCAATCGAGCCGTCTGCTTGGTTAATGGCGAGCACTTCGCCGTTTTCGGTACCAATAAACAAGCGCTCATACGACAAAGTAATACCGCCGGAGACTTTCGCAGAAACTCGTCCGGCAAACAAACCGTACAAGTTTCCGATATAGCTGCGAGTGCTGCGGGTGCTAATATCTAGCTTCCATATTTCTTTACCAGTATCGGGTGAAAGTGCAACGATAGTACCTTCTCGGTCGGCGGCAAAAATTTTACCATAACCAACCGCCGGCGAAAGTCTTGAAAAATAACCTTCAATGCCGTCGCCAACATCACGCTGCCACATCACTTGTGTTTCAAACGCCATATCAATCACTGGCAAGGTTCTTATTTCGATTTCTTCATCATCAGCAAACCAATTAGAAACTGTCGTACAGCCGCTTAACAGCAACACTAATCCAAGAATTTTTACACTATTATTCACTAGCACTGCTCATTGCCTGCGTTTTTGCATACGCGATATTATCAAGTTTCATTTTGATGTTAAGATCGTTCGGAAGTTCAATTAGCGCCAAACTGTAGGCATCCCTAGCCGCATCAAACGAACCCTGCGCATATAAAACATCACCCTTGAGTTCGTGTGCTTGATCAGAAAATGCAGGGGCTGTAATCGAATCTAATTGTGCAATTGCCGGCTCATATTCACCAAGTTGTAGGTGCACTTTCGCTAATCTTAATTTGGCTACATCAGCGATTTCGTTCTTGCCTTTGCTGGCAAGCGATAACTGCGCTTTTGCAGTTTCGAAATCTTCAGCCTCTACCGCTTGTTGCGCGACTATCAAAGATGCCAACGGCGCATAACCAGTATCGCTGTTTGCCTCAACATATTGACTTAAGCCTTGGATGTCGTCACTTTCAACAAACTGTTCAAGGGCGCTAGTGTACTCACGAGAAGCCGACTCTTTTGCAGATATTACGCTGTCGTTATATGCGCGCCATCCCCAAAGACCGCCTAAACCCAAAACAGCACCCAGTATTATCACGGTGCCGTTCTCTTTCCAAAATCGTTTAATGGCTTCAACTTGTTGTTCTTCGGTTTCAAAGCGTTCCATCGTATCCTCTATCTATCGCTTTCTTTGCGCAGTCGGTGACCACGCAGTATCAAAAATAGCCGCTTGGCTATACAAAGTGGCGCAAAGTATATCCTATTTGCTAGCGCCGATCCCGCTCAATCTTTACGATAATGAGCAATGTACTTAAATATCTTCTAACAATGCTAACAGTTGCTGCATACTTACCTGGGATTGAGGCATTTCATCGCGCAAATACTTTAGGCTATAAAGCTTATTTTCAATTTCAGCGTCACCTATAATTACCGCAAGTCTAGCCCCAGACGCATCTGCTTTTTTTAATTGTTTTTTCATATTGCCCCCACCACAATGAAGCACTAGCGCGAGCGCAGGCAGCGCATCACGTAAACGTTCGGCTACTTGCATGGCATGGGTTTGTGCTGCATCACCCAGTGCGGTGATATAGACATCAGCTTTAGGGGAAAATTCATCGCTGCTTTGAATGCTTTCTATCAACAATACTAAACGCTCTATGCCCATAGCAAAACCAACAGCAGGTGTTGGTTTGCCGCCCAGCTGAGCAACTAAATTATCATATCTGCCACCAGCACAAATAGTGCCTTGCGCTCCTAATAAATCAGTTACCCATTCAAACACCGTGCGATTGTAATAATCTAAGCCTCGCACTAGTGACGGATTTACCTGATATTCAATGCCCAGTGCATCTAACATTTCACACACTTGCTCAAAATGAAGCTGGGATTGAGTATCTAAATTATCGATTAAACGTGGCGCGTCTTTTAGGAGAGTTTGCGTATTTTGGTCCTTACTATCGAGCACTCGCAGTGGGTTGCTGTGCAATCTACGCTTGGAATCTTCGTCTAGTTGGCTCTCAACGCTTTGTAAAAACAGGACTAATTTTTCTTTGTAGGCAATTCGTGCCTCGTTACTGCCTAAGGAGTTAATTTGCAGGGTGACTTTGTCGGCGATACCAAATGCCTTCCATAAGCGCGCGCCCATCATAATCACCTCTACATCTATGTCTGGCCCTTCAAAACCGTAGGCTTCGGCTCCAAACTGATGAAATTGACGATAGCGTCCTTTTTGTGGACGTTCATGGCGAAACATTGGGCCCATATACCAAAGACGCTGCTGTTGATTGTAAAGCAGACCATGCTGATTACCGGCGCGGACACAGCAAGCCGTGCCTTCAGGACGAAGCGTTAAACTATCACCATTGCGGTCATCAAAACTGTACATCTCTTTTTCAACAATATCAGTGACTTCGCCAATAGAGCGTTTAAACAGCTCAGTACTTTCAACAACGGGAGTACGTATTTCGTGGTATTGATAACTGCCTACAAGCTGGCGAATATTTTGCTCAACATACTGCCACACCCCACTTTGTGATGGTAAACAGTCGTTCATTCCACGAATTGCTTGAATATTTTTAGCCACAGTTAACTCAAAATCGATGTTACAAAGCGCGACATTATAGGGAGTTTGTCGCGCTGGGTAAATTAATGAGGGTGATTATTTCGCTTTGCTTAATTAGATTGTGATAGGTCGCTAACTTCTATCCGGTTATCTTTATCCAACATAGCAGCTTTAGCAGCCGCTTTTGCGCGTATTTTTTTCTCAAGGGCATCAACAAGATTATCGTTTGCTAAGCGCTCTCTCTGACGCTGACCATCAAGATAATAGCCACTCATGTTGCGGGCGCCAGTAAGGCCAATATCAGAGATTTCAGCTTCACCTGGACCATTTACAACACAGCCAATGATTGATACGTCAAGCGGCGTGATAATGTCTTCAAGACGTTGCTCAAGTGCATTCACGGTTGAAATCACGTCAAACTCTTGTCGGGAGCAACTTGGACAAGCAATAAAATTGATGCCTCGTGAACGAATACGCAAGGACTTCAGGATATCAAAGCCGACTTTTATTTCTTCAACCGGATCGGCGGCTAAAGATATGCGAATAGTATCCCCAATGCCTTCTGCTAAGAGCATACCCAAACCTACCGCGCTTTTAACTGAGCCTGCGCGCAGTCCACCGGCTTCGGTAATACCTAAATGCAAAGGCTGGTCTATCTGCTTTGCCAACAGGCGATACGCACCCACTGCTAGAAATACATCTGATGCTTTTACCGATACTTTAAACTGGTCGAAATTAAGTTTGTCGAGAATATCTACATGCCGCATCGCTGATTCTACAAGCGCTTCAGGGGTAGGTTCGCCGTATTTTTCTTGTAAGTCGCGCTCAAGAGAGCCGCCATTAACGCCAATCCGAATAGGTATATTCATATCTCTTGCGCAATCGACCACCGATTTAACGCGATCAAGATTGCCGATATTACCGGGGTTGATTCGCAAGCAATCAACCCCGTATTCAGCCACTTTAAGGGCGATTCGGTAGTCAAAATGTATATCCGCAACTAAGGGAATATCAACTTGTTGTTTGATTTGTTTAAACGCCTCGGCAGCGTCCATTGTCGGTACAGAGACTCGCACAATATCGCCACCAACCGCCTGTATTCTTTTAATTTGTGCTACCGTTGCTGCAACATCGGTAGTCGGCGTATTCGTCATCGACTGCACAGCAATGGGTGCACCATCACCAATTGGCACCGTGCCCACATTAATCCGTGTAGATTTGCGTCTTTTTATTGGATTTTCAGCAAACATTACTCACCCTGTATTGGCAGTTGAAAATTAGCAGAACGACTACCATCGTATTCGCTCATATCCACTGGCTGACCGCCAAAATCGATTGCAACATGCTGTGGAGCGCCTAAAACAACTTGAATCGGCGGGATACCAGACACTTTCATTACTCGGCCTTTTACTTTAACACCTACCGCAACTGTTTCATCGAATCGGTCTTTAACACTCACCCAACAATCATCGGAAAAGGTAAATACCATGTCAACGGTGCCATCAGAGTTCACCTTGTAGGGTAAGTCTGAATCGGATGCTCTTGTGATCGAAAGCCGTGTGGAGTCTTCTAGTGGTTCTGCCAGCTCGCTTATCTGATCATTTAACGCTATCGGATCGCTCGCTTCAGCAGGACTGGTTTGCTCTGTTTGCTCAGCGCTGCTGGCAACAGTAATTGGGCTCTCAAGATCAGCGTCATTGGATATTTCGCTGTCTTGCGAAGGCGCGATGGGGCTTTGCTCCTGCGACAGCATTTGGTCTGGAGTATTTGCAGAAAACAGGTCGTTCGGCGATACTGCTTCAAGTTCTCCGCTGTAGTTCGGGTCGTTCACGATATCGTTTTGCTCGGCGGCGCTAATAACCGGGGCAGGTGTAAGCTCACCGCTTTGTTGAGTCGGTGCCTGTAGAGAGGAGTTAAATGAATCAGTAAAGCTAAAATGTGATTGATCAATCCACCAGAGTATAACTAGGCCAATCACTGAGGCGACGATGATATAGGTCACCATATTCCATCTAGAGTCGTTAGCTTCGCGCGCCACACGTTTAGAAAAGCTCTGTAGTTTAGCCGGTTGTGTGTCTTGTGCGTGTAATTGGCCAAATGCGACCATCAAAGGGTCTGCATGCAAGCCAAGCAAACGCGCATATAGCCGCACATATCCTTTGGTAAAGGTCAGTGACACGCCTTTTTCAATACCGTCAGACTCAATTGCTTGAATACTGCTAATACGAAGATGCAGTCGATCTGCTACCTGTTGCTGCGTTAAACCTTGTTGTTTGCGAGCTGCACTAAACGTTTCGCCAACAGAAACCACAGCAGAGTCGCCATCCGTTCCTGGGTCATTCTCGTTATCAATCATTAGTATTTGGGTCCCTTACCCTTAATTTTGTCCCAGTCTGGATAGCTGATGCGTCAGCTAAACCGTTCCACTCCAATAATGTCTTCATTTTTACATTATATTTCAATGAAATACGATATAAATTTTCTTTTGCTTGAACGGTATGATAATCGTCGTCTGAGGCGCTCACTACACTATCGCTCTGCTGCGGCAGTGAAGCCCCAGACTCGCTGTCTAAAGCAGCAGCCAATGCGGCTTCCATATCAGGCTCATCAAGCGATGCATCAACACTGCTATCTGGGGTTTTTGCTATACTGTCATCAATTTTTTGTTCAACGAGAAATTCTTCGGCTCGCTGCTCAACATCTATTGCAGGCAAATCTGATTGCTCAGGCATGGCGACAGCACCTGCAGGTGATTCTCCAGACTTTAAAGATGATACGACCGCGACGACATCTTGCGTTAAAGCTTGCTGTATTTGAGTGGTCTCAGCCTCATTAGTTCCAGTGAGTGATGTTTCAACCTGAGTCATCGATATGTCGGCTTCAGCGAGAACGTTCTCATCTGATTCAGTTTCGTTATTAACAACAACTGTGTTGCTAGAAGGGTTTTCAATAGGTGACTCATCTGCCTGAAGATCTGGTTTTGTGGTATCGATAATCACAATCTGCGGCATATCATCATTACTATCACCTACAGATGTTGAAGGAACAGAGGCTTGCACACTTTTATCAGTCTCGCTAAACACATCAGCAAGCACTTCGGCATTTAGTGACATGGGGTCCTGATTATTCGCCTGCGTGCGTATTTTCCGTGTAATGGTGGCAGAGGGTTTGAATTTTCCCATCTGCGCTAGATATTTTTCAGTGTTTGGGTGATCAGGAAACATCGACTTTAATATCTCGCCGTAGCCAACCGCAGTTTTGGTATCGTCTAAGCCTTGTGCAATTTGATATTGCATGTAAAGCGTTTCTGCTGAAATCGGTGCGTTTCGCTCATACTTAAATAAAATACGCTTGGCTTCTTCGAACTGTTGCTCTTCGATGTAAAGACGGCTTAACAAATACAGGCTCTGAGGCCGCGTTGGCTGGTGATTCAATGCGCTATTAAAGAACTCAATTGCCTCTTGATTCTTACCTTGGTTTTGACTACAAATGGCCAGATTTTCGTAAGTTTCAGCGGTAGACACATAGTTTTTACTATTTACTGCTTTTAAGAAGTAGCCTTTCGCTCTCTCATATTTCCCTTCTCTGCATAGAAAAGCACCATAGCTATTCACAATGTCAGGATCGTTTCGAGAGAAATCCAGCGCCTTTTCATAGCTTTCTTCCGCAAGCTCAGCTTCATCAACCTGCTGATAGTAAAACGCCATTGCAAAATGCGCTTGACCATTTCGTGGAGCAAACTCTAATGCCTTATCTAGATTAAATTTTGCTTGACTAAAATTACCGTTTTTTAAATACGTTAGTCCTAAGCTGACCCGAGTTTTTGCCGCCTCTTCGGCGTCAAACGCTCTTGCGCCGATAAACGATGGATCCTTCGGTTCAGACACGCATGCCGATAAGCTTAGCACGGCTAATATACAAATTAGAACTCTCAACATGGTAGTTACGATCCTTTTAGATTTAAGCTATTTTTCAACGTTTTATAATTATGTTTGTTTGTGCAGTAGCAAAAATATAAAGCAATAATTGATCCAAGTTAGACGTATTGATTCCTTTCCTTATTAATTAATCAGTCACTCTTACTGAAATAGGCTGACCCTGCATTTGCTTCTTCAAAAGCCTCTTTGTGCGGTCCACTACATCACCCACCAATTGACCACATGCGGCGTCGATATCATCGCCTCGCGTCTTTCTGACTACCACTGTAAAGCCATAGTTCATTAGCACTTTTGCAAAACGGTCGATTCTAGAATTACTAGAACAAGTATATGGGGAGCCCGGATAAGGATTAAAAGGAATCAGATTAATCTTGCTAGGTGTATCTTCTAACACCTTAGCCAAAGCATGCGCTTGATCGGTGCTGTCATTAATGTGACTTAGCATGACATATTCTACCGTCACTTTGCCTTGGTTCGCCTTCGACTTTGCTAAGTACCTTCGAACCGCCGCTAAGAACTCTTCAATAGGGTATTTTTTGTTTACCGGTACAATTTCGTCACGAAGCTTGTTGTCTGCTGCGTGCACAGATATGGCAAGGGCCACGTCAATCTGGTCTCCGAGCATATCTAAGGCAGGCACCACGCCCGACGTCGAAAGGGTAACGCGACGCTTCGACAATCCAAAGCCGAAATCGTCAAGCATAATGTCCATTGCAGGCACCACGTTTTTGAGATTTAGTAACGGCTCGCCCATACCCATCATTACCACGTTGGTAATAGGTCTTTGTGAAGTATCTTTCGATAAACCAATAAAGGTTGCGACACGCCAAACCTGCCCAATAATTTCGGCGACGGTTAGATTACGATTAAAGCCTTGCTGGGCAGTCGAACAAAACGTACATTCCAATGCACACCCGACCTGCGAGGATACGCACAAGGTGGCGCGATCGGTTTCTGGGATCCAGACTGTCTCGACCTCTTGCCCACCATCCAACAAAATAGCAAACTTGATGGTGCCATCAGTAGCCTGTTGATACTCAGAAATTTCAGGCGCACGAATCTCGCACTGCGATTCTAATTTTGCAATCAAGGCTTTATTGATATTCGTCATTTTTGTAAAGTCAGATTCACCCGCTTGATAAATCCACTTCATTAGTTGATCGGCACGAAACGGTTTCTCGCCGATAGAAGCAAAATATTCCCGTAAACCTTGACGGTTAAAGTTTAACAAGTTTATTTTTTTCGCTTGAGTCGGCTTGAGAGCCACTACCTGCTGTACATCTGACATGTTTCCGTGCCTTCTTTATACGTCGCACTGCTGTGCTAAGTGTTGATAGTGTAAAACCTAAATTTGAAGCGTTCAATATTCTACGTTTGTAAGAGCAAAAAAAGGGAGCGCTCGCTCCCTTAGTATATCATTGTTCGCCGATTAACGAGTGCGTGGGCAAATCTCTTCATCTGAAAAGAAAAATGCAATTTCTCTTGCCGCAGACTCAGGTGCATCTGAACCATGAACTGCATTCTCATCGATAGACGCAGCATAATCAGAACGAAGCGTTCCAGCGGCAGCATCCGCAGGGTTGGTTGCACCCATAATTTCACGGTTCTTTACTACGGCGTTCTCGCCTTCTAAAACCTGAACCATTACTGGGCCAGATGTCATAAAATCAACCAAGGCACCAAAGAATGGACGCTCTTTGTGTTCTGCATAAAAGCCTTCAGCTTTATCTCTACTAAGATGAAGCATTTTAGATGCAACGATGCGCAAGCCAGCGCTTTCAAAACGGTTATAAATGGCACCAATTGCATTTTTCGCTACAGCATCAGGTTTTATGATTGAAAAAGTGCGTTCTAAAGCCATGATTAATTCCTATAAATTCTGTTAAGTTGTGTAATGTCGGGAAAGAATAGCCTCACCCACTACAATAGCGCGCGATTATATGCACTTTCGACGCAAAATCCCAATCAAATTTTAATTAATGTTGCTAACAAGCCGAGTTTATTGAAGATTTAAGGATTTTTGCCTTTAAATCGTCACCTTTTATGCTATGTCGATATCTGGGCGCTATATTTACTCTACGTTTATACTAATCACAACGTTCGCTCTTAAGCTCATCCTAAGCTTTCTAAATCAGTACCATGTTTGAATGTCTGCCAATGCGGCGAAATTTGACGTAATGTCCTAATTGCGTGCTTTATCAAACCTACCACATAATCTATTTCTTCTTTCGTAGTAAAACGGCCGATGCTAAACCGTATTGAGCTATGAGCAAGTTCGTCACTGAGTCCCAGCGCTTTAAGCACATAAGAGGGCTCTAAACTGGCAGATGTGCAGGCCGAACCTGACGAAACCGCTGCGTCTTTAAGGGCCATCATTAACGATTCACCATCAACAAAATTGAAGCTCACGTTTAGGTTATGTGGGACGCGTTGTTGAAAATCTCCGTTAAGGTAAACTTCTTCTATATCTTTTATGCCATTCCACAAACGATCGCGCAGTTGGGTAATGCGCACATTTTCAGTAGACATTTCGTCTTTCGCAATACGGAAGGCCTCGCCCATTCCCACAATTTGATGCGTTGCTAAAGTACCTGAGCGCATGCCGCGCTCATGCCCGCCGCCATGTATCTGAGCTTGAATACGGATACGAGGCTTGCGACGCACATAAAGCGCACCGATACCTTTCGGCCCGTAGGTCTTATGAGCAGAGAAGGACATCAAATCGACTTTTATGTTTTGCAGATCAATAGCGACTTTACCGGTACTTTGCGCAGCGTCCACATGAAAAATTATGTTTCGCTGACGGCAAAGTTCTCCAATAGCAGCAATATCTTGGATAACACCAATTTCGTTATTGACGTGCATGATACTTACTAGCACCGTGTCGCTGCGCATTTGGGCTTGTAACTTATCAAGATCGACTAAACCATTGGGCTCTACGTCTAAATACGTCACATTAAAGCCCTCACGCTCTAGCTGATGAGTAGAATCGAGTACCGCTTTGTGTTCGGTTTTGAGGGTTATAATATGCTTGCCACGCTCCTGATAAAACTGCGCAGCACCTTTTATAGCCAGATTATTTGACTCGGTTGCTCCCGAGGTAAAAACAATTTCTCTCGGGTCAGCATTGACAAGATCGGCGATTTGGTTTCTTGCGATATCGACGGCTTCTTCGGCAAGCCAGCCAAATTTATGAGAGCGCGAGGCGGGGTTACCAAAAGTACCTTCATGAGTGAGACACTCTTTCATTTCATCGGCAACACGTGAATCTACTGGTGTTGTAGAGGAATAATCGAGATATATCGGCAAGTGTAGGGTGCTCATTTGTTGCTCTGTTGGTCATTGCACGCTGATTTCAGTGTCATGAAGCATGCCTTTAGCGAACTTGAATGCGAGAAAGTCTAATTACCTGAGTAATATTGTCAAGTATTTGCCCAATGACTTTAAAAGCTTGTTCGCTTGTCTTTGTAACTAAATGTCCACTGAATATTTACGCAATTTTCATTCTTAAACACTTAAATATGAGGGTCAAAAGCCTCTGCGGCAGCCTTTTTAAGTATTGGAGATATACCTGTTTGTACAAAATCTTCAGCATTCAGTTTAGGCAATGACTCGGTGCAAACGTCGCCTCCTAGAGACTGAATTACCTTGCACATTTCTTCAACCTTTGTGTCCATAAGATGCACATGCTCAAGCATGACGCCCAGTGCACTTGCCACCGGATCGGGATTCTCTTCAGAAATCGCATAGGCATCAAAACCATACTTTGCGGCAATCGCATGGCGCTTTTCATCGCGCTCTTGGTTTTCTGCTTTTTGTAAAATATTGCGACCAGGAATTCCCACACAGGTAGCATTGTTCGGAACGTCTTTAACAACCACGGAATTAGATCCCACGCGGGCATTTTCACCAATGGTGATCGGCCCTAAAATTTTAGCGCCAGCACCAATAACCACGTTACGCTCTAAGGTTGGGTGGCGTTTTCCGCTGGTCCAGCTAGTGCCGCCTAGGGTGACGCCATGATACAAGGTCACGTCATCACCTACGATGGCTGTTTCGCCTATTACCACACCCATACCGTGGTCGATGAATACGCGACGCCCGAGTTGTGCTGCTGGATGGATTTCAATACCGGTAATAAAGCGCCCTAAATTTGACACAAAGCGCGCCAACCAGCCCAGTTTTAGGCTCCACAAGCGATGACTCAGTCGATGTATCCAAATAGCATGCAAGCCCGGATAATTAAACAACACTTCGAGCGTATTGCGCGCTGCAGGATCGCGATGGAAAACGCTCTTAATATCTTCTTTCATACGTGTAAACATAATAACCTAACTTTACTCTTCGTTTTTGTTCTTAGAACGCCGTTGTATATTGTCGTGATGTTTTTCAATGGAAGCCAAAATGCCGCGCAGTATATTCAACTCAAGGGCTTCTGGGCGAGCACGATTGACAAGTCGCTTAAGCTTTTCCATCACCGCACCTGGATGGTTTTTTCGGATGAAACTAGTTTTTTCTAATGTACTTTCTAAATGCACAAAGAACCGTGCTAAATCTTCGGCTAATGGATAATCATAAACTTTATTTGGTGGCAAATGTTGGCGCTGACGATTAAGGAAGTCAGTGCGAATTTCGTAGCAAAAGGTTTGCACAGCCGCGGCTAAATTTAGTGAGCTATACTCAGGGTTTGCTTCAATGCAGGTATGAAAATCACACATTCTCAGCTCATCATTATTTAAGCCGCTACTCTCTCGGCCAAACACTAGGGCCACTTTATGATGCTGAGCTTCTTCATTGATTTTTATACCGGTTTCGCGCGGCGTAAGCATTGGCCAAGAAAGCGTGCGCGTTCTTGCAGATGTGCCAATCACTAAACTACAGTCGGCGATTGCTTCAGCCAGCGTGGGCACAATAATTGCGTTTGCTAAAACATCTCCTGCACCGGCAGCAAGCGCGCTAGATTTTCCGTCAGGAGGCGTCAAGGGGCCAACTAAATAAAGAGACGATAAGCCCATGGTTTTTAACGCTCTAGCTGCCGATCCAATATTGCCGGTATGCGAAGTATTTACCAGTACAATCCGAATATTCTCGAGCATTCGAGTAGAGTCCTTATCTGAAATATCAGCAGTGAAACGGTGTAAAAGACACTACTTAGGCATTTAAAAATCGGCGCATAATATAGCATGTCGGGCGCTTGTCTGATACACTCCGCGCGTTTTTATCCCGTTCTTTTTACAATTTGTCTTTATTTGGTGGATTCTATGCATGCTATGCTCAATATTGCCGTGCGCGCCGCACGCGCAGCCGGTTCAATCATCGCTCGAGGTTTTGAAAACCGCGACGACCTTAACATCGAAACAAAAGGACTGAACGATTTTGTCACTAAAATCGATAAAGAAGCAGAAGCCGCAATAATCAGTAAAATTCAAGAGTCGTATCCTGATCATTCGTTTATCGGCGAAGAAGGTAGCTCAATCAAAAACAATCCTGACTATACTTGGATAATAGATCCACTTGATGGCACCACCAATTTTATTAAAGGCATCCCCCATTTTGCAGTGAGCATTGCTTTGCTTCACAAAGGCAAACTCGACCAAGCCGTAGTATTTGATCCTATCCGCGGTGAATTATTTGCCGGAAGCAAAGGCGCCGGCGCGCAGTTAAACGGCTATCGGATGCGCGCAACAAAAAGCAAAGACATCTCAAATGCGATCGTTGCCACCGCCTTCCCGTTCAGAGACAAAGGACGCCTAGAAGAATCTTTACAGCAGTTTAATCGGATATTTTCACAAGTGGGCGATGTGCGTCGTTCAGGCTCAGCAGCTTTAGATCTGGCTTATGTTGCCGCCGGACGCTATGACGGTTATTGGGAAAAGGGACTCAAGTCTTGGGATATGGCAGCGGGCGAGCTACTTGTCAAAGAGGCTGGTGGTCTAATTACTGACTACGATGGCAATAACGATCCACTTTACGCAGAGCTAAAACAAGCGGGCAGCGCCAACGGTATCGTAGCAGGCAACCCCCGTTTGGTGCAGCACATCGTAAAACAGTTAAAAGCTTAAGCCATTAACCACGCAACACAGTGATGCACACATTGGCCTCGGTACGAAACACTACTGAGGCCATTCTTAACCAAAGAGCCCCTGACACTCGCAACAATCACACCTCAAGATTGAGGGATGTCTAAGGTCATTTGAATATCTTTGCTGACCCATTCTGCATCGGGGTCGGAATCAAGACCAATGCCATAGGCGAGCCGGTCAATTACAAAGCTTGCGTTTAGCCGCTCTCCACTTCGAATCAAAGCAAAGCTTGCAGGAAGCGTTTTTCCGCGCAAGCTTAATGTGCCCTTTACTTCATACCCATTCGCGCTTTTTAACACACTAGAACTTTTAAATTCCCCCGTAGGATGATTGACGGCGTCAAACCAGTCTCCCTCGGGCAGCGTTTCGTCATAAATGCTATCGCCAGTTTTTGCCGATTTTAGTGAGAAGTTTGCTTGTATAAAGCCTTCCTCAGCCGGCGCTGAAGGCAAACTTAATGTCGCGCTCCATTTGTTAAACGTACCGCTAAATTTCATGCCGGCATGTTCACCACTGAACCCTACTGAACCGTCTTTGTCACTTACCTTGTACTCGGCAAAGCTTGTTTGTACTGCCACCAACAATACTAACGCGATTGCCCATTTAAACTGCTTCAATTTGCTTTACTCCACCACATACGTTGAATTAAAGAAATACCTTGTTTTTTACGATGTAAAAACACCGCCCCTATATGCCCCACAATCAACACAACTAAAGTACTTGCCATTATCCAGTGTATGTTTCTGGCAATTCCTTCAATCGTTTTATTACGCTCAACAAAAGGTATGTGCGGCCATTTTATCCAGTCTACAAATACGAAGGTCGGGAGCCCAAAGGGGCTGGCTGAGACCATTAGCCATCCGCTAAGCGGCATGATGATTAACCCGGTATACAGGGCAATATGGCCGATTTTCGCCAAGGTTTTTTCGGCTGATGTCATCACCGCAGGCAATGGAGGCTGCTGCGTAAGGCTCCTAACAATAATACGTAAAACAATTGCCCAAAGCATAATCACCCCAGCAGCCTTATGGATCTGAAATAACCGAAATTGGTCGGCTTTAGACATTTCCACATTCACCATTACCACACCGCTGACCACCATAAACAGTAGACCTAAAGCAATCAGCCAGTGCAGCACAATACTAGCGCTGTGGTAGCGAGAATGAGGGTATTGTGCAATATTCATAGGCTTAATCGGCTTTCGCAAATTCACCTTCAATCATGACTTCGACGCTATCGCCAATGTTTGGCAAAAACTTGGTCATTCCCCACTTAGAGCGTTCAATGGTTGTGGTCGCTGAAAAGCCCATCGTCGGTTTGCGTGTAAAAGGCTGAAGCTGCATAGCACCATTAAATACTACATCGAGGGAGACCGGTAAGGTAGTGCCTAAGAACGTCAATTCGCCCTTCATGATCGCTGTATTATCTCCTGTCATTTCGATATCGCTTGAAACAAAATCAATAGAGGCAAACATTCCAGCATTAAACCACCCTTCATCGGTTGCCAATATATTATTGAAGTCTTTCTCAGCAGCATAAGGATAAGCGGTTTGAATCGACATGGGGTCGATAGTGGCTGTAATTTTGCTGTTCTCTACATTGTTTGGATCGAAATCGATGGCCGCGTCAAAATTTGCAAATCGTGCCACGTAGTCAGATAAACCAAAATGCGAAACTTTCCACACCACGCTTGCGTGGGTTAAATCCAAAACGTACTTGCCTTGCGGCATATCATTAAATGGACTTTTTGCAAATACCCAAGATACACAGCTGGCGAGCACGAGTGTGGCAAGAAGAATTGATATTTTTATCGGCTTCATATTTTTCCTATTCATAGATGCTTAATATTGCGCTAATTGCTGATGGATACTATCTACTAATTCAGCTGGAATACATAGTTGTTGCGAGAGTTCATTTAAAAACGCTTGCGAAGATGCCTCTGAGGTATCAATCGCACTGGCGCTTGCAGCGTAAACTTCTATGCCGGTTTGCGCATTAGGCACCTGTTGCACCAACTCGGTCAATGAGAGTGGCTTGCGTAATTCGTCAAATAACATCGCTTTTTCAGGCACGCTTA
Source organism: Glaciecola sp. SC05 (assembly GCF_041380235.1). NCBI lineage: Bacteria > Pseudomonadati > Pseudomonadota > Gammaproteobacteria > Alteromonadales > Alteromonadaceae > Glaciecola > Glaciecola sp. SC05. Next base: position 19,545 of record NZ_JBGIYY010000025.1, on the reverse strand, counting down.
AATCCATCGTTTCAACCTGTGCAAAGATGCGTTGGCGCTCTTCCCCGTCAATATGACCATCTGCATGAGCAGCCGCAATCATTGCTCGCATTAAAATCATTTGCCCTTGTTCATTGTCTTCCTGCACGACTTCCTCAAAAGCCTGTTGCGGCAGAGCCGCTGGCCTAAAGTCGAATTTAGCGTTTTGATTGTTAGACGAATGCCCGCCAGATGGCGTGTAGGTATCGTTAGCAAGTGCTCTAGCCTGATTAGGCTGAGCATATTGATTGGCTGGGTTTACTTGGCTTTGTTGAGCCTGCGCCGCTGGGTCTGTCTTATTGTTTGAGTAGCTTTGATATGCTTTCCATGCAAGCCCCCCCACCGCGGCCAAAGCCCCTACTTTGAGTACTCCTTTACCGACTTTTCGGCCTTTTTTGCTAGCAATCATGCTCGTTAAGCCACCACCAGCCACTCCGCCCATAAAACCGCTAAGCGCACCTGATTTGCTTAAACCGCCAACTAGTTTTGATAAATCCATATGTTACTCCTACGCTGAGCTCACACGAGCCAATACTATATATACAGAGTATCGAGGAAAAGGTTTGTTCAATAAAGTGTTCAATTCACTGGTTTTATCGATGAAATACACAATTTTTTAACATTTAATGATCAAATTAATGTCTAAACCAGACAATACCGTCTATATTTAAGTTGTTAACGGTAATTTGGATGAATATGCGAAACGCAAGATGTGTATCGTTTTTCAGGTGGACTGCAGGTATCCTGCTGGGTTCTCTTAATTTATGCCCACCATATGTATCGGCGAGTCCCGCTAGCCAACTTGTGCAAAACTCAGTTTCGTCTGGTCAAATAAAGCTATCAGTTAAAGTCGGCTTGATCGTATTTCCGCCTCTTATCCAACAGGATAATGAAGGCCGCTGCACCGGCAGTGCCGTAGATACCATTTACCGCACATTCCCGGCAAGTGACTACAATATTGAACTATATTGTGCAACACCCGCTAGGGTTTATAGAGATTTCGAAGATGGCAAAATAGACATTACCATAAACGTAAAGAGCACGGTTAGCCTGGTCGATACCGTGTACTTTTCTGAGAACCCAATAGATGTACTTGAGGTTGTTTTATACGCAAAGGATCTCGACACGACCTCTTCGGTTTCAGCAATACACTTGTTTAACTACCATGGAATGCGAGAACAGCTTCTCTTAGAAAATTACCAAATATTTGACCAACCAAACGGCAAAGAAGCCATTACTACCTTTATCAGGGGCGGCACAGACGCGGTGCTAAGCTATAGAGGGCCGTTTGAATATTATGTAGAGCAAATTTTAGATAGAAGCGCATTTGCGAGAGAACATTTAACTTTTGAAGAAAAGAGCTTGCTCAAAGTGCCCACATATTTTGTAGTGAACAAATCGAGCATATACTCAAAGCAATTTATTGACCAAATTGACGCTAAAAATTAGCGATAGCGCCCTTACAAGGGCTCTAAATCTTCACCTTCTGTTTCAATTTCTGGCGGCATTAAGTCTTCTTTACTTACGCCAAGCAACAATGCGACCGAAGACGCAATATAAACCGACGAATAAGTACCAATGAATACCCCAAACAATAGAGCTGTGGCAAATCCATGGATCAAGGCACCGCCTTTATAAAACAGCGCGATGAGCACTAAGATTGTAGTCAAAGAGGTAACAATCGTTCTGTTCATTGTTTGCGTAAGCGAAATATTAACTATTTCTTCTGGTTCACTTTTACGAACCTTCCGGAAATTCTCCCTGATACGGTCACTCACCACTATCGTATCATTGAGAGAGTAACCGATCACTGCAAGCAGCGCCGCTAATACGGTGAGGTCGAACTCTAGCTGTAGAAAACTGAACAAGCCAAGGGTTAAAATAACATCGTGGGCTAACGCACCAACAGAGCCTAATGCAAAGCGGTATTCGAAACGCATTGCGACATAAATCAAGATGCAAATTAAGGCAACCAGCATTGCCAAGCCGCCTTGTTCAGTGAGCTCTTCTCCCACATTAGGACCAACGAATTCTATGCGTTGCATCTCTACATTAGAACTGCCTTCTTTGAGTGCAACCATAACAATGTCGCCAATGGCCTCTGCTTTTACGTCGTCCCTTGGCGCAACTCTAATCAGCACTTCTTGGCTACTGCCAAAATTTTGCACAACCGCATCAGGAAAATTGGCGGCAGTTAATTCATCGCGAATTAATTCAAGATTTGCTCCGTCAGGATAATTTACCTGAATTACCGTACCGCCAGTAAAGTCTAATCCCCAATTCAATTGATTCACCGCCAGTGACGCAATAGACGCGAATATAAGTATGGTTGAAAAAATCATCGCCGGAAAACGATACTTCATAAAGTTAACGGTGTTTTCGAGCCTCAATATTTGTATTTGCATTGTCTCGTTCCTTAAATCGCTAACTTCGTCACGCGCTTTCCACCCCAAATGAGGTTAACCAGCACGCGAGTGAAAATTATCGCCGTAAACATGGAAGTAATGATTCCAATCATAAGCGTTATAGAAAAGCCTTTAATCGGCCCGGTGCCCACTGCAAAGAGGATCATACCAGCGATAAAGGTAGTGATATTCGCATCCAATATAGTAGAGAATGCATTATCGTAACCAAAGTGAATGGCCTGCTGCGGACTTCGTCCATCTCTTAATTCTTCACGTATTCGTTCGAAGATAAGCACGTTAGCATCAACCGCCATGCCCACCGTCAATACAATACCTGCCATGCCTGGCAAGGTCAGCGTCGCTCCTGGGATCATTGACATAATCCCCACAATCATGACCACATTGGTGATCAAAGCAATGTTCGCAACAATTCCAAAGGCTTGATAGTAAATCAACATGAATACCAAAACTGCAATCAAACCATACATTATTGCCTGCATACCCAGCTCGATATTTTCTTTACCCAAGCTTGGACCTACCGTACGTTCTTCTACAATCTGAATGGGCGCAATGAGTGCGCCCGCTCTAAGCAACAGTGCTAAATCTCTGGCTTCGCCAGCAGAATCGATGCCGGTAATTCGAAATGAGCTTCCTAATTGAGATTGAATAGTCGCGACATTGATCACTTCTTCTGACTTTTCGAAGATAAGTTTACCCTCTGCATCTCTTTCGTCGGTGGCTTTAAACTCAATAAAAACAGTCGCCATGGGCTTGCCAATGTTGTCTTTACTGACCTTTGATATTTTGCTGCCGCCTTTGGAATCTAGGTCGATATTAACCTGTGGAAAACCATTTTCATCCATGCTGTTGGTCGCATCAATAATGTGGCTGCCTTCTAGCATGATTTGCTTACTAAGCAGCACCGGTTGTCCATCACGCCTAAATAAAAGTTCTGAGCCCGCTGGCACGCGCCCATTCATTGCGTCACGCACGTCTCCATCGCCATCTACTAAGCGAAAGTTCAAGGTCGCGGTGGCGTTTAATATTTCTTTGGCTTTTGCGGTATCTTGAATACCCGGTAGCTGCACAACGATGCGGTCTTGACCTTGCTTTTGAACTAAAGGTTCAGCCACGCCAAGTTGGTTCACCCGGTTACGAATAATCGTGATGTTTTGCTTAACAGCATAGTCGCGAATTTCGGCTAATCTACCTTCGGTAAAAGTTGCTCTAAGGGTGAGATCATCGCGCTCATTAATCATCATGTCTGGATAGCTATTACGCAAAAAAAACTGTGCACTTTCGAGCACATCAGCATCCCTAAATATAATATCAACTGAATCACCTACTTTGCGCACGGTACGATAGCGCAGACCTTCTTCACGCAAACGGTCTCGGAATTCGTCTACCACACCGCCAACAACCGTGTCGACTGCGCTTTTCATGTCTACTTCCATCAAAAAGTGGACACCACCGCGCAAATCAAGACCAAGCTTCATTGGCGTACCACCAAGATTATCTAACCAATCAGGAGTATCTGGGGCAAGGTTCATCGCGACAAAGTATTCGTCGCCTAATTTTTTATCAAGGGCTTCTCTGGCAAGAAGTTGTGTATCAGAATCTGGTAAACGCACCAATATACGGTCATTTTCAAACTCGATAGCTTTAACTGCAATGTTTGCGCGCTCCAAGGAGCCTTTAACATCGGCAGCGAGCGCTTCGCCTACTATAGTATCGCGCCCCGAAGATATCTGAACCGCATGGTCCTCACCGTATAGGTTCGGCAGCGCATACAGACTGCAAAGTGCCAGCATAAATACCACCAGCACATATTTCCATATAGGAGTTTGGTTTAACACATTCACTTCCTAAAAAGCCGCTTTAACAATCAACATCATGCGGCTTTGTTAATTAATTATAGAGACTTAAGCGTGCCTTTAGGTAGCACTGCACTTACAGCTGATTTTTGCACCATAATATGGTTAGTTTCATTTAGTGCAATTTCAACAAAATCTTTGTCGTCTGCCACTTTGGTAATTTTACCAACAACGCCACCTTGCGTGAGGACCTCATCACCCTTGGCTAACGAGCTCACTAAGTTTTTATGTTCCTTTACACGCTTTGCCTGCGGACGATATAGCAAAAAGTAGAATATCAAACCAAACACTGCCAGCATAATAAGCGGCTCAAAACCAAAACCTGGTGTCGCACCACCTGCTTCTTGTGCTTGTGCAGTTGAGATAAAAAAGCTCATAGTATTTCCTTTTTAAAAGTTAATTCGTTTATCGTTGTTATTATCAATTCGCATCTGTGCTTTTCGCACCGATACATTTAATTATTAAGCCTTTAGGTTCGTGCCTAAGGCACAGAATCTAGAGTGCTGGGACTTCTAAGCCTTTTTTTGCATAAAAATCGGCAACAAAACTATCGAGCTTATTCTCGCTGATAGCCGCGCGCAAGCCTTCCATCACAATTTGGTAATACCGTAGATTATGAATGGTGTTTAGACGGGCGCCTAGTATCTCATTGCATTTGTCTAAGTGATGTAAGTATGACCGAGAATAATTTTTACAAGTGTAGCAATCGCAATTTTCGTCAAGCGGTGCAGTGTCAGTTTTATGTTTCGCATTCCGTATCTTAACCACACCCTCATTTACAAACAGATGACCGTTTCGAGCGTTACGGGTTGGCATAACGCAGTCAAACATATCGATGCCTCTGCGCACAGACTCAACGATATCTTCCGGTTTACCCACGCCCATTAAGTAACGAGGTTTATGCGCAGGAATTTTAGGCGCGGTGTGCTTAACAATCCGCATCATATCTTCTTTAGGCTCTCCCACCGAGAGTCCGCCAATGGCATAGCCGTCAAAATCGATAGACTCTAGTTCAGCTAGTGATACATCACGAAGCTCTTCATACATGCCGCCCTGAATAATACCAAATAAAGCCGAAGGATTATCACCATGTTCATCTTTGCTGCGCTGCGCCCAACGTAACGATAGCTGCATCGAGACCTCGGCTTCTTTTTCGGTCGCCGGAAATGGTGTGCATTCGTCAAAAATCATGACAATGTCTGAGCCCAAATCGCGCTGGACCTGCATAGATTTTTCAGGCGTTAATAATATTTTCTCACCGTTGATTGGTGACCGAAACGTTACGCCCTCTTCCGTAATTTTGCGTAAATCCCCTAGAGAAAACACCTGAAAGCCGCCAGAGTCGGTCAAAATAGGTTTGTCCCAATGCATAAAGTCATGTAAATCACCGTGGGATTTGATGATTTCGGTGCCGGGTCGCAGCATTAAATGGAAGGTATTTCCTAGGCAAATGTGGGCGCCCGAATCTGCAAGTTCTTCAGGCGTCATGCCTTTCACGGTTCCGTAAGTGCCTACCGGCATAAATGCTGGTGTTTCTACTGTGCCGCGCTCAAACACTAATTGCCCGCGACGGGCCAAGCCATCAGTGTTAAGTAGATTAAATTTCATCGGTTACTCTAAACAAATTGTTACTAAACGCGCACAAGCTTTCATGCGCATAAAAATTGGGCGTGAGTATAGCAAAAACTCTTGCCTATTGGCATCTGCTATTGCTAGCGATAACGATTTATTTACCTTTACACTTTCTTTTCAATGAACATCGCATCGCCGTAGCTAAAGAAACGATACTCATTTTCAATCGCTTGGGCGTATGCGTTCATGACCTCGTCGCGACCAGCAAATGCGCTAATCAGCATCATCAAGGTAGATTGCGGCAGATGGAAGTTGGTGATCATGGCATCGATAACTTTAAAATTGAAGCCCGGATAAATAAAGATACTAGTGTCAGATAGAAACGAAGCAATCAAAGTATGATCCTGCTGGTGAGCGGCAGACTCAATCGAGCGCACTGAGGTGGTTCCCACCGCTATAACACGTTTTCCGGCGGCTTTCGTGGCTAAAACTTGCGCCGCGACCTCGTCACTTACCTCAGCATATTCAGCATGCATTTGATGCTCTTCAATATTCTCCACCCGTACCGGTTGGAAAGTACCCGCTCCCACGTGCAAGGTGACAAACGCGGTATTTACGCCTTTTTCAGCAAGCGACTGTAAAATAGCCTGGTCGAAATGCAAGCCTGCGGTTGGCGCAGCCACGGCTCCAGGCTTTTCGTTGTATACGGTTTGATAACGTTCTTTATCGCTTTCTTCGTCTGGTCGGTCTATGTAGGGTGGCAAGGGCATGTGCCCGTGCTTTTCGAGCAAGTCAAAGACATTCTCTGCACCTAAAAATTGAATATGAAATAGCGCGTCCTGACGACCTAAAACTTCTACCTGCAGGCCACCCTCCATTTCAAGCTTTGCACCGGCCTTAGGTGACTTGCTCGCGCGGACTTGCGCCAATGCAGTATTATCGCTAAGGACCCGCTCTAACATGACCTCTACTTTGCCGCCTGAGGATTTTTGTCCGAAAAGTCGCGCAGGGATAACGCGAGTATTGTTAAAAATCAACAAGTCGCCAGGCTCCAACAAATCGAGGATATCTGTAAATTTACCATGTTTTACTTCACCCGTATTACCGTTCAAACGCAGCATCTTACTCGCCGTGCGCTGCTGAGCAGGGTATTTTGCAATTAAATGTTCTGGCAATTCAAAATCAAAATCAGTTATTTTCATATATCTCACTACATCAGTTAAAAGCTCGAAAGCAATGCGTATGGATTTATATACCTATAGGTGGCAATAGATACCCTGAATCGGTCGCATATTATACGCACTTACCCTAGTATTGGCTGTACAAAATTCAGACATCTCCCAAACTTGTCGAATCTTTTAGCCCAGCTTCGTGCTGGGTTTTTCTTTTTTAGTTGTTTATACTTTTAAGCCAACAAAAAGATGCATGTTTATGATAACTTTGCGTCTGACTAACAAACTGCCCTACTAGATCAGCGAACACTATCATGATTGCATGGATGAAAACCAAACGAATAATGGCAAAATACCTCAGCGAAATGCGCTGGTATGTGATCCTCTCGTTCACGATTGTATATGCCATTTCAAGTTGGCTGTTGCTGTATGCAGCCGGCGAGCACGACCTATTAGTGCCCCATGACTTCGCTTATTGGTTAGTGGTGACAGGCTCTACGGTGGGTTACGGTGACATGTCGCCAAGCACCGAAGCCGGCAAATGGGCAGTGGCGCTATACATTATTCCAATGGGTTTAAGTATATTTGCGTTGTTGTTAGGCAGAGTGGCTAATTGGGTAGGTAAGCAGTGGCAAAAAGGAGCAAAGGGTTTGAACGATCTTAATTTAGAAAATCATGTGTTAATCATTGGTTGGAATGGCAAACGCACCATGCAACTGCTCAAGTTATTGCTGATTGAAAAAGCCAATACCTCCGACAATCCCGATATTGTGCTGTGCGTGAAAGCCGATATTGAAAACCCCATGCCATCAAAAATTGATTTTGTGAAAGTGCATTCGTTTAATAATGATGACGATATGAACCGAGCCTGCGTTGCTACTGCGGCCACCATCATTATCGATAATCCCCAGGACGACATGACCATGACTACGGCCCTGTATTGCTCAAAGCGAAATCTAAAAGCCCATAAAGTCGCTTATTTTGACGATGAGAGTCTTGTCCCTCTATTGCAAAAGCACTGCCCCGAAATTGAATGTACACCCAGTGTCGCGGTTGAAATGCTAGCTAAATCTGCTTTTGATCCCGGCTCAAGTTTACTCCACCATGACCTATTAGACGTTTACGAAGGGCAAGCGCAATTTTCTGCAACGATCCCAGAGGATGCCGATAACGTAAAAGTTGAAGATTTATTTTTGGCCCTTAAAAAACGCTATAACGCGACATTTATCGGGTATGCTGAACATAATGATTTTCATAATATTGCGGTAAACCCTTCGTTAGATGCCATAATGCACGCTGGCGATAAAGTGTTTTACATCGCCGACAAACGCATCCATAACATCGCTTGGCATACTTTTAACATTCAAAGTGACTAAATTCACCTCACATACAAAGAGCAAGTAGTAAATGACAGAGCAAAATACCCCGCCTACTAAGCCACCGCAAACCGGCTTCTTCGGCAATCTCGTTTTTAATATTGCGATACCCGTACTGATCATGAGTTACGCGAGCTCCGAAGAATACTTAGGCCCCGCTTGGAGTGTGTTGGTTGCTCTAGCCTTTCCCTTATGCTTTGGAATTTACGACTTAAAAAAGACTAAAAAAGTGAATGGCTTTTCAATATTGGGCATCATCAGCGTTTTGTTAACCGGCGGTATCAGCTTGCTGAAACTGCCCGCTGAATACATGGCTATAAAAGAAGCGGCTATTCCTGCCGCGATTGGAATTGCAGTATTGGTGACGCAATTTGGGAAAAAACCTTTAGTTAAAATGCTTATTTTAAACGATCAGATAATTAATTGGGATAAGCTCAACGCGAGCTTAGACGAACATAATGCAAATGCAGAGTTTAATAAAAAGGTCGCCGTCAGTTCTTATATAGTCGCTACGTCTTTCTTTTTATCTGCAGGATTAAACTATGGTCTCGCTAAGTGGATATTGGTCTCAGAACCAGGCACCACCGCCTACACTGAAGAGCTCGGCAGAATGACGGCCTTGAGCTATCCAGTGATTGTTATTCCGAGTATGATTTTGTTAGTCACCGCGCTTATTTATTTGTTCAAGCAAATCTCGCGCTGTACTGGCGAGCCTATTGATACTTTTCTTAATCAATAGGCCCACAGGCTAGCAGTTACTGACGGGCATCTAAAATATCAAATAAGCGATGCGCGATATCAGTATTATTCATGTTGCCCATAAAGTGGCTTACGCCCGGGCCATAGCCATACATATTGACGTCTACCGCCGTATGACCACCTGTGGTCCATCCGGTGTTAGTGCGCTCGTCAACAATGTTTTTCAGCATGTTTTCAATGTCTCTACCAGTCATTTCAGAATTTGCAGCCGTCAAGTTTGCGCTTTCTTGCTCGCTTAATTCAAAGCCAAACATTTCAGAAACATAGGCGGTGCGGTCCTCTGCTTTCATCATGCCAGCGGCAATAGTAGGCACCGAGGCCTTAAAGGCTTTTATCCACTTTGGATCCCAACGATAACCGTCCTTACCAGCAACCGTTAAGCCCCCTGTGCTGTGGTCGGCAGTTAACAGTACAAGCGTATTTGGATTATTCTGAGTGAACGCTTCAATGACCTTCATGGTCGCCACTAAATCATTCATCTCTGCCATTGCCGAAGCGATTTCGTTACCATGGCCTGCCCAATCAACTTGACTGGCCTCAACCAATAAAAAGAAGCCTTTATCGTTATTCAGTTGCTCGAGTGCAACCGCTGTTAGGGCACTCAGACGATTGGGGTTGCTGTCGTCAAGCGACCACGGCAAACTACTTTTGCCAAATAGGCCAATTAGAGGTTTGTTTGCATGCACGCTGCCAAGCTCGTCGTAGCTAGACACATATTGAAAACCATTGGCAACAAATTCATCAACGAGATTACGGTCTTCTCTAATAAAATGATCGGTGCCAGCACCTAACATAACATCGGCTAAAAATTTACCGTTGATACGGTCGTCAAAAAAGCTATCGGCGATTTGCGCATAATTGCGGCGTGCTTCGTTTGCGACCATATAAGCTGCGGGGGTTGCATGCACAATGGTAGAGGTCACTGCCAAACCTGTTTTCATATCGAGTTTGCGGGCACGATGCAGCACTGTTTCAACAGCTTGCTTATTAACATCCATACCAATTGCACCATTGTAGGTTTTTACGCCTGCCGCCATGGCCGTGGCGCTTGCCGCAGAATCGGTGACATAGCCCGATTGCAGATGCGGGTACGTGCGCACCGTTCCAAGCAATATATTGTCAAATATCGTAGTTTCTACCTCTGGCGTGTTCGGGTCGTCATTGAAATAACGATACGCAGACACATAGGCTGGTCCCATACCATCGGCCACAACCATAATAATGTTTTGCGGAGCAGCATTGGCTTTAAGCTCGTCTTTGACCGGTGGCGGCACAGTCGCGCTAGCGCAGCCCAACACAATGATGCCAGCCAAAACCACAGAAGACTGCCCCCAAAATTTACTTATTTTCATATTCATTCTCATAGTTGTATGCGCGTTTTATTATTCGCTATTAAGTCTAAAACCTTGCTTAAAAACAGCATGCAGATGCTCTAGCTTAAAAGTATACAACTTATTAAGGATAATTAAGAGTAAGAAATTGTTGAGGGTTGGTTGTTGATTTTTTCGGATTTTCCCTTGAATACTGAATATCCTTAGTGTCGTTGTAATTGCAGGTCTCCGCCCTTGTCGCAGCCTCGTCGGATCATAAATCCGACCACCCATATGAATGTGTTATGTTAACCTAGCTAAAAACTGCACGAAATATGAGTATTCACAAAAGTCAAAAAAATAAATTTACAAGTATGTTCTATCTTTGATGATAATAAGCATATGCGATGGCATGAGCAAGCACGGCATTCGCATCTTCAACTGTATCAAGCATTTCAATGGGTAATTTATCTAAAATAGGGAGCCCTTCAACATTCGGTTTCTCAGTTTCTAGCCATTGCCAAACTTTATTTACTTTGCCTTTCATGCAAGGTTGTAATGTATCAAAAATTTTAGAAAGCAATTCTGGATGACCATACCATGATGTAGGTTTGATGATAGACTTTCTTAAAGTTGCCCTAGAGGACTTAGCTATGACACGAGGCATTTGCGAAGCTTTCAGTTCGTAGTTTTTAATACTATGTCTAGTCCAATCGGCATAATCTATAAGTTTCGAACTGGGAGGCCTGGTGTTCGGTTTTGTTGGCACGATAAGCCCTAAAGTTTTGTTAGTGTGCTTTCTGATTTTTCTCATTACAGGTGCAATATCTGTATCATTGGTCACAAAAATGAGTTGTTCAATGTCTGTTTCAGTTAGCGCATCGAATAGAGCTTCTACAGCAATGTTCACATCCGACTGTTTTTCCTCCAACTTCCATATTTTTACCTTTTCACAAAATCTGGGAGCAAGTTGTGGATTGTTAACGTCTATCTTAAACGCTTCAGTGTCTGATACAGAAAAATACCCTTCAATAATTGACAAAACATCCTCAGGATATAGTGCTTCTAATGCTCTAAGATAGGTGTTTTGGTCGTTGACAGAATGGTCATTTCTAGCCACTTTACCACTTATCCTTGCAGTAAAATAACGTATATCCAAACTCGATGGTTGGTGTAGGGGCTGAGCGGAGCTCGGAATAATGTGCTGGCTAAATAAAGTCAATGGATTTAGCCATTTATAAGGGGTACCTTTTAGACAACCATAATAAAAATTATAACCATCTACGTATATTCTTGTTTTCATATTGCCATTATCAGAAATGAAAAAACCGACATAGATGCCGGCTTTTTCACTCAACTTCCAGGGGTCATAATGCCACGCGTGAGAAATCGAGTCAGTTGTTGATTTAGAGTCTAACTAAATAAACGAATATGCACAAGGAAACTTTGTGTATTCGACATTAAAAACAATCAGTCCGCCCTCGGATGGGTTTTAGTATAAACACGACGGAGCTTAGCTTTACTAACGTGGAGATACAGCTGTGTGGTTGATATGCTTGCATGTCCAAGAAACTCTTGCACATGACGGATATCCGCTTCATTATCTAACATATGAGTAGCCGCTGCATGTCGATATTGATGGCAGGCTCCCGTTTTATTTATATTCGCTTTTTTAATGTATTTACTCATCAGACTTGATAAGTTTGATGTGCCAAATCTCATGCCTGCTGTATTCAAAAAGAACGCATTTCCTGAACATAAACTGGCGTATAATGGTCTAACATCCCTTAAATATTTCTTTAGCCACTTACCAGCCGTTTTACCAAATGGTGCATACCTGTCTTTTTTATTCTTACTTTGTACAACTCTTAACTGATAGTTGGAGAAATCAACATCCAACAAATTCAGGGCTGCTAATTCACTTCGTCTAATGCCGGATGCGTAAAAGCATTCTACTATGGCACGATCACGGATCCCCTTAACTGTATTTTGAGGTATTTGTTTAATAATGCGTAATACATCTTCATAGCTTAATATTGGTTTAGGCAGTATGAGCCCTATTGTAGGTAATTCAAATTTTTCGACTTCTCTGTGAGTGACTATTTCTCTTTTCGTTAGAAATTGGATAAACACTCGCACGCTAGTCAATCTGCTTCTTACTGTGCTTGGCGCTAAATTTTTATCTTTATTATTACATTTCTTATTTCTCAAAAAAGCCATGTAATCTTCAAAAACATCTAAATCGACGGATTGAAGATTTTGAATATTCTGACTATGCAGCCATTCACGAAAAAAGCGAAGATTTTCAGACTTGTTATCTATTGTCTTCATAGTGTAATCTTTAATAAGGAGATTGTTCAGGTAAAAAGAAATACATTCATTTATTTGGAGCGATGATGGATTAGTTTTCATGCCTAAGTACCTCTATGATGTTTGGAAAAACTAAGGTATTTATTGCATTTTGAGTAGCAAGCCATAGAGTGAATCGACGGCCATTTCTACGAATATATTGCGCCAAACGTTTCGCAAACACACCCGCAATCAGTCCATTTTCATCAAACAAAGGAACGACAAGACAACCTCTCAATTCTTCATGACCTGAAGGACGGATAAGTCCGTGAACCTCTAAAACACCTCTAACGCTTGCACCTTCAGGCGTCCTAGAATGGTCAACATGATGGTTAAGTGTTCTATCACATAACCCAATTTTGTACTTTTTGATAATTGTCTTTGATACGCCAATAGATTCTAATTTTCTGAGCGTTGCCAAGTTACACAATAGCCTACTGTGATAATAATCAAGTAGTTGTTCGATGACTTGCTCTTGAAAATCCGAAACAGACAAAATATCGTGATTGTAATCGACGCAAGAGATCAATACTCGCATGTTTGACATTGCGCCTACAGCGATATTCATTGAATTTAAGTGATTCATTATTCTTCTCCTATAAGTTGATTTTGAACCAACTAACAAGAAGCATTTTTTGAACCTTAAATGAGTTTTGACATTTATTTACTTGCTTCTAACCTACTAATTTAATAATAATAGTTGTAGGCTTTTGTAACACATTNTACTAATTTAATAATAATAGTTGTAGGCTTTTGTAACACATTCATATGAATGGAAGGATTTACGATCCTACTTTGGGTAGATTTCTTCAGGCCGACCCCTTCATTCAGGCTCCAAATGATAGCCAAAGTTTTAACCGTTATTCATACGTCTTGAATAATCCGATGACGATGACAGACCCAAGCGGATACATAAGTTTAAATCCTTTCAAAAAGATTCAGCGAGCAGTTATCAAAGGGCTGTCTAAAGTGTTTGGTAAGAACTTGGTTCAAAGCTTGGGCAATATTGCTTCACTCGCATGCGGTCCTGCTGCGCCAGCTTGTTCTGGTTACTGGAACTACGAGTTTGCGCGCGCTCACGGAGCTTCATCATCAGGTGCTTTAAGGGCAGCGTTTACCGCAGTAGTCGGTGGATATATTGGCGCAAGCGAGAGTATCAATGGCTTTCAAAAGGCAGCTATAAACTTTGCGCTTGAAAGTTCAGTGAATACAAAAGACCAAAACACCCGCTTTATGCAAATGCAATCGGTTTCTGACGAAGACTTAAAGAACTATGCTTTTCAATACAGGCAATACATTGCAGAGTTAGATCCTCGGACACTCATGGGCAGAATACAGATTGCAACGCACGCAAAAGTATTAGGTTTTCGTAACACACACAGTCACGCTGCCGCTTTGGTTAGAAGCCGCAGGCATGCGGAATTCGAACGAAACCAAATGGTAAATGCGTTAAATGTTGATGTGCTCCTCAGCGTTCATCTAACTAGCATAGCAATAGTGACCGGTGCGAGCTCAGTGCCGCAAGATGCGCAAAGCGCTGCTATCCTGTTAGGGGGTAGCATGGATAACAAATATGGGAAACTTATAGGTGCCGTTGGGCAGGTTAATTCTCTCCGTGATTTTTACAATAGGTCGCAAGTTGACAATAAATTTTTTGATAAAAACCCTAGGTTTGAGGACCGATTGAGAATGCTTGAACTCTCAGCTACTGACTATTATATCAACAATTGTCAAAAGGAAATTCAATGTTTTTAAGACTGATTTTTTTAGCTTCGTTAGTATTGCCAAGCTTCGGATGTGACTCTGAAAAAGTAATAGTCCAATCAGATATAGAATATGAAGTGTCTCCTCAAAATTGTGAAGCCAAACTCAAAGATTATGCATTAGTAGAAGACACTACTTATTTTGAGCAAGGCGTGTTCATTCCCGACGGGGCAGAAGTTAAGCTTTCATCTATTGAAAATATGAGTTTTTTGGAGTTTAGAAGTGTCGATAGTGATGGGATATATAATCAGACCATCGACAACGGCAAATTTTTTATTAATATTCTCGAGCCTGAGTTCTATCAAACAATCGCGACACGGATACAAAATGCAAAAAATAAGCGTATACGTTTTGCGAGTGAGGACGAAGTGGGTGGTTTTCTTTTATATTTCCCCCCTGAAGGCGCACTTTCAGCCACGTTTTACATCTGCGATGAATTTAGAATGATTTTGAGTGAAGACGATCTTGGCCGATTGAAAATAGTTCGCGAGCCTAAAGATGGACATTTGGTTCGAGGGACTATTTATTCCAAATAAATATATTACTCAATTATTTTGGATTAATTAGCTGAGCTAGCGCGCCTATTCCCTGCACGCAGCTTTGCTGACATGCACATAAGAATATATGTTAAATGTTTGTGTTGGTGGGATATTGAACGCCCTCTAAAAAAATGGAATGCTTATATTTTTTCTTACTGGTCCGCTTTGGTGTTTTATATGGTCCAAATAGAAAAAGTAGGTGCGCCAATTTTATCTTGCTGCTGGTTCAGGGTCGCCGTACTTAGCATTTGCACATTACGGTCACTTTGGACCATGCAAATTGACGAGCAGTACCATTGACATTCTTTGTTTGGACCAGCTCTCTGATTCAAATGGACGTAGCCATTCAACCAATCGAATAATATATAGTAGTTACTTTATTTTTGTAGTAGTTACTTTATTTTTGCCCGTAGTACTCGATAAAATTACGCCTTGAATTAACATCATTCGAACGAGCAATGATTTCTTGAAAAATATTACAATCCATCGGCGCTGAATATAATTCAGATTTTAACCCGACATACACAGTTGAAAACAAAACAACTCCATTACGAGCTGCTTCGAACCGTATTTTCCAGCATCCCAAATATTCTGTGTTGAATTTGTAGTCACCCTCTGTAAGGTCATGAGTTTTTCCATCCAAGCTTATAAAAAGCTTATTTTCATTTTGGAAGAGGGCAATGAAACTATCCTTTTTTGAAAATATTTTAGTTTTAAATTGCTGCCCGAAACCAGTCACAGGTTGCTCAGCACTATGAACTAAACTATACCGCAATGGTAATTGGGTATGTAATTCATATATCCCTTCATCATTAAAGTTATCAAGTATTACAATGTTATTCATAATTGTTTATGGCTATGCCAGCTCCACCAACAGGTCCCAAAGGAATTAATGCCCTATTATACATGGCATTCGACCTGCCAAGTGAATTTACAGCGTTGCCAAAATTCCCGCCGGCTTTATTCCAATAAAAGGAAGCTGGCTGTTGATAACTTCTAAAAGCACGGCCAAACGTCATTGTTTTCCACATGTTTCTTGCATTCGCCCCTCGGGCAAAGTTTGCATAAGTAGGAGTACCTCGTCCTGTTACATATGCTATTGCTTTATATCCTGTTGCGACAATTGCTCTACCTAAACCAAGTCCACCCATTAGATAAGATTCAGGGGAAACGCTCACTGCTGCTCCATTCCCAGCTTCGAACCTAATTGAAGCAATTCCTGAGGTAGGATCAATTTCGTACCAGTTTCCGGCTTGATCAGTGAGCAATGAGCTAGTTCCATTTGCTTGCAGAAACTCGACTCTTCCACCATTTTCAGTTGCATAGTTTCCTGATGCTGGCGAATAACCACCAATATCAGGATCTTCAATTTGTGAGTTCCCGTTTAAAGCTTGAGCCATTCCTGCAGTTACCGCACCGTTCCCGAACTTACCCCCAGTGATCTTTGAGATAGTTCCGCCAACAATGGCAGCCGTTGTTATTCTTACTATGTCCCAACCAGCGCCAAATTTATCGAATGAAGCATTTATGTTCAATCCTTTTGTGAGGCCTGCACTAAAAAATCCGTGGCCAAACTTCCCACCCTGTAAGTCTGAGATAACTCCCCCAGCCAAACCGTGTGAACCAATATGTGCAAGCCCTCCTTCTAAGGAAGTACCTTTAAAATAGCCACCGATAGCACCAAATGCCGCTCCTGTAAATGCACCAGTTAATGTCCCTCTTAATGTCCCTGTCGCTACAAACCCACCTGCTGCACCAGCAATTGCACCTGAAACCGCTCCAGCTGTTGCACCTGTGAACCCCCAGCCTGCAGCCCAACCGCTGGCAGCACCAGCGGTGAAGTATGTAACGGCCGCCGCAGCTATTACCCGCCAGTTCTTTTTTAGAAACTTACGCACATTTTTAAAAATGCTGATGAAGCCAGATGGATCTGTGGCACTCATCGGATTATTCATAACATAGCTGTAACGATTATAGCTCTGCGAATTATTCGGCGCCTGAACAAACGGATCAGCTTGAAGAAACTTCCCCAAGGTTGGATCGTAAATCCTTCCATTCATATGGATTAATTATCCCCGATCTCCATTAAGCTTAGAAATAATCAGGGATTTAGAAAGGTGACTAATTGATAAAAATACAATTACGGTCTAAAGCATGGTAGCGAAGAAAATTGCATTGCTCATGGCAGATAATAATTAACTTGCATAAATCATTCGATTTACTACTGCGCTCATATTAAAAGGTTTAGGTGTTCGGCGAACCGCCTTAGGCTGCGTGATAGATCTCTTCAACGTCATCTGCAGTGTACACCTGCTGAGCTTGCCATAGATCATAATTTGCCTGCTGGTTCATCCAAGACTGGGCAGTGCCGCCAAATGCCTTAGCGAGTTTTATGGCTACTTTAGGCGTAATACCACGTCGACCATTCACAATCTCGCTAAGTGCTGCTCTAGTCATATTCATTTTTTCAGCCGTGCTTTTGATCCCCAATTCTAAAGGCTCAAGATACAACTCTTTTAAAGTCTCACCTGGGTGTGGGGGGTTAAACATCTGCATAATCATTTTCCTCTAATGGTAATCGAGGTAATCAACGACCTCTGCATCACCGTTTTCAAATTTAAATATCACTCGCCAATTACCGCTAACAGTAACAGCATGATGGTCCTGAAAATCACCCTTTAGAGGGTGCAGGTTAGAGCCTGGATACCTCATGTCTTCAATATCTGTTGCTGAATTGAGCTTAGCTAATATGCTTCTCAATCTCTTAACTTGATCTTGCTTTACGCCTTTTGTGTTTCCGGTCTTGAATA
This sequence comes from Glaciecola sp. SC05, assembly GCF_041380235.1. Lineage (NCBI taxonomy): Bacteria > Pseudomonadati > Pseudomonadota > Gammaproteobacteria > Alteromonadales > Alteromonadaceae > Glaciecola > Glaciecola sp. SC05. The sequence continues at coordinate 1,597 of NZ_JBGIYY010000025.1, read as the reverse complement.
GAGTCTCTAGACCTTTGTGTTTAAACGATTTGATCATTGCGCGCCCTTACATACGTGACTTTAGAGTATCGCGCATCGATACGGAAATCAATGGCCGCATGGAATATTCTATCTGACATCTGTATTTATTCATTTATCGCTATACTGGATACTGCTCAAGACAGTTGAAAAAAAATATCAGAACGTAAAACTCTCGTTCTTATTGGTATCGTACACTCATTTGGATTGATAACAGATTTTTTTAAAAGGCTCAAAATTGTTAGGCTAGAAAGATATCAGGGACAACTAGTCCATATGAATGGAAGGATTTACGATCCTATTTTGGGAAGATTCTTGCAGGCAGACCCCTTTATACAAGGGCCTAAGAATAGCCAGAGCTTTAATCGTTATTCTTATGTGTTAAATAATCACTTCGTTAGCAACGAGTTCAAAAAGTCAATAAGTCCCAAAGCGGTGTTGACTTAAAAAATTCATATAAATACAAATTAAGGTGTAATCACATTTGAATAGTGGCATTTGTCATTAATGCAAATTCTAAATGCTATAGGACTATCATGCTCACGTGTAAAATCAAAAATGTCATAAAGTATAACTTGGCTATATATTACTCCCATCGTCGAATATTTTTTTAATGAAATTGGGTCTTCAAGAATGCAGCTTGAAGAATATTGACTTATAACATCCATCAACACGAAACGTCCTTCAACAAACCTACCAAGTTCTATACCATTAGGCTCGTTTAAGCATAAATTGAACTTATCACTTATTGAAATCGACGACCAATTTTCAACTGTAAAAACGTAAACCTCATCTTTTACTTGCAAGACAAGCCGAAGCTCATTTGTCTCCTTAGCAGAGCTTTGAAAGCATAAAATCAGTAGTATGATTATATACATTGACTTAATATGATTCATATATTCCCCTTGAAGTGGCAAACTAAACCCGAACACGTTTTTAGGTGGTAATATTCCCCTAAGAAAGAGGTGTTTAATGAAAAAACAACGTCGTAGTTTTAGTACTGAATTCAAACATGATGCAGCTAGTCTGATTTTGGATCAAGGATATAGCTTTACTGAAGCAAGCAGAGCCGTCGATGTGCATGAGAACACATTGCGCAACTGGGCACAGCAGTTGAAGTCAGAGAGAGGAGGAGAAACGCCGACCTCGAAGGCATTAACCGCTGAACAACAGCGTATTCAAGAGTTAGAAGCTAGAGTGGATCGATTAGAACGGGAAAAAACCATTTTAAAAAAGGCTACCGCTCTCTTGATGTCCGAAGATCTGAAATATATTCGTTAGTAGATCGATTAAGGGAGCACGACACCACCGAATTGGTCTGTAGAGCGCTAGGTGTTGGCGTGAGTAGTTATTATGAGCGGCGTCAACGTCGCGTTTTAATCCAGGCTAAGCGACGCATTCTACGAGCCAAGGTGAAACGCTTGTTTGATAAAAGTAGAGGCTCAGCAGGCACGAGAACGCTGATCGGCATGCTAAAAGACGAAGGCTTAACATTAGGACGCTGCAAAGTTGCAGGCTTAATGAAAGAGCAAGGATTGGTCAGCAAACAACCTTGTCAACGGCAGTTTAAATTTGACCC
>NZ_JBGIYY010000024.1:0-72815 GCF_041380235.1 Glaciecola sp. SC05 | reverse complement strand
AGTAGACGGGGTTTGGGCTACGGTTACGATATACCGAATGGTTTAAGATTGAAGAAAGAATTAGCACACTTATCAAAATGGTCACGGCCGCGAGTGCAAAACCAGCAAGTTTTGTATAAAACGGCAGAAGGTCAAGAACAAGAGAAAATGGCGCACCCGGCGCGATTCGAACGCGCGACCGCCGGCTTCGGAGGGCACCCCGGCGAAAAGTTGTTAATTGGTGTAAGCCGGCGAAAAACGTCTAGCCCGCGTGGATATTGACGTTCAGAAAAGTGCGTTTGCAGTACGTTTTTAGCCGATTAATACCTTTGGAAACCGTCACGTCACAAAACTGCACAAAATCTATGGCTAAGATCATCCAATTTCAGCCACGGCAAAACACGATACTAAATTGGTATAACTTAGTTTACTTACTTGCAAATCAATCAAAACAATGAACAGACATCGTAAACGACTACGAAGTGTCTAGACTTTTGGTGTCGATTCATTGTTCACAATTGACATGTCATGTGCTTTCTTTAATTTGAGCTTTTCTTTTGATTTAAAAAAGTCTATGTGTGTACTTCGTTTAATGATTAAAAGCGACAGTGAACAAAAGATAGCTGAAACAACCCACCAATCATCTCCTTTAATTAAGAAATAGATGGATAGAAAACCCGTTGAAATATAAATTGTAAATCCTGAAATGCCTAATAATAAATGCTTAACAGAGTTATCGGGATAAAGGATGTTGGCATTTTTTTGAACACAAAACAAAGCTCGATCATAAAATTCACCTTTATCAAGTTTGCCTAAAATTTCAATATCCTTTAATAGATTGTCCCTAGCTTTATTTCTGGAGTCTATTATTATTTTGAAGTAAGCAAAAATTATCCCAAAGATTGAAATCACGGTTCCTATGAAAAATTCAGAGTTCATATGGGCTCCTTAGCACATAACGCGAAGCTCACTTTATAAATGCGAGCGCAGGGAATAGTTTTTTCAGTACGGCCACTTGTTATGCGCTGCACTCTACTTCCTTGGAGTTATTCCAAATCTCTTGGTAAATCTGTTTTTTCGCAAGAGCAATTGGAGTTTGTATAGGGATCAAATACGTTGCTTTTTTTCCTGCATCTTTTATTGACCCGCCAATGATCCATGCCACATTATGATCTATGAATATAATGCGATCATGCAATTCTTTGCTGCGTCTTAGCCTAATTTGAGTTTGAAACTGGGACGTATGTTTTTCAATATAAGTATAGATATCTTTAGAATAACGATCAGCTAGTATTTGAATATTGAGCTCAGAGTCTGCCGAAGAAAGATAAGCTTCAAATGCCTCACCATTAAAATATGGATCAACAATCAGGACCTCAGATTCCGCCGAGTTAATTACTTCTTTAAGATCAGCAAAGAATCTGTAAACATCGCCTGGAGCATAAGCGCTGCCAATATCGCTTCTATCTTCAAGTTCAAGCTCTAGCTTTATTTCTTCGATTGCATCAAGTACCTGCCCTTGAATTTGCACCACTGCAGTCATCCAGTGTTGAATGAGTGAATTAAAGCTAGTTTTGAACTGTACCTTTCTCTCTATATTTAATCTTGAAAGTAACGCCCCAACTTTGGATAGCCACAATCGCTGTGGTGAGGCCACCTCCATGACTGGCTTATCGCCGAATTCAGGTGCGTTTTCTAGTGCCTCCGTCAGCTTAAGAAGCAATATGTGCTTCTCAATAGGCCCGTCACCGTCCAGCTTTTTCACGATTCTTTGTAATTGATTCGTCATTTATTCTTATCTTATGCTAGCAATCATCAATTTTTGTTGCGGGTTTGATAGATAGCAATAGCGAGTGCTAAAAAAGCAAATCCAAACACTGTAGCTAGCCAAATATATACATATAGTTCCATTACATCCTCACTAATTTGCAAGATGCTCTAATAAAAAATATTAGCATGTTATCGAATACTATATAACGAATTCCATGTTGTAAATTTCTTGCCTCTAGAGGCTAACCCTTCCAGCCTTCGTTAAAGGATTTCATTAGACCTTGAAGATCTTTAAATCCTTAGCCTTTAGTTAGCACTTTACCTTTTTGTTTCTGTGATTTAGGGCCACTCAGTACACTTTCAATTTTTTTATTGCATTGATTTAGTTGCGCTCTAGGCCACCTTCCGAATATCTGATATCCATATTTACTGCTATTTATTTGAATTCAGCTGATAACACCTTTACATGCTTATCAAACCCTAATTTACTTACTTGGATTTTCGAATAATAACTTTTCGCCAGATTTAGACACATATGCATACTTTGTTCTCATAACACTCTTGCTACTAAACTTATAGTAGTCTGGAACTACGACGTACCCATCATAATGATTCACCAAAGCTTCTACAAAATAGGGCGCATATAGCGATTCTGCCACGATAACAATGTCATCACTCTCTGTTGTATACGTTATGGATAAGTCAAAACTGAACCCGCAATATGTTCCATTTTCATTTGGTCCATCAATAAAAACATCCGAAAGTTTTCTAACGGCAATTGGCTTTGTATCGACTTCCCCTCTCATTAATGAACGGTTCTTCCTACAAGATGCTTCGTCATTAAAAACCAGAAATAAATCATTTTTTTCAACACCACTATGTACCGAATAAACACCTCCCCATGTCACATCAGGATGTTCAATTGCTATAGCCGCTTTAACCTTCTGTGCTATGTAGTTTCTCACTAATTTATAAGATGGAGCCCCATTAATTGATACATCATTTTTATTCACCACATCTACAATAGCTGGATTGAATTCGACTGCATTGTTCACACCAGCTCGTAATGACTCTCCTTGAACAACAGTAAACAAGCCGCTTGACCAAAAGCCGAACCCTGCATCCACAAGTCCAGATAGCCCTCCTATTTGCCCGATAGAGGCTTGTGTTCCATCTTGATAATCACGTAAGCTATTTCCAATGCCAGCTGGCTGAGCCATTTTCACAACATTCAATGCTTCCGATTCATTTTCATTCCAAACGAATACAGATTCCTCAAGAATTGGCATCGACGGATATATGAATTCACCGTCTACCTTTGACAAATTTTTTGACGTGCTGCCGCAACCTACTAGCAAGAGACCAAGCGACAGAGCTGTAATTTTTAATTTTAATCCCATAAGTGTTCATCCTTTTTTCTACTGTTTTGATCTTACCTCATGCCTAAATTACAGCTATTTACCAACGAATAAAAACCATTAGATACAAGTTTTCTCGTCTATTTTGTCGAATATACCACCGCTCTTCAATTAAGTTTGTTTTCGACACTAAAAATGCCAAACATACCAAATATACCAAAGTTGGTCTTTTTCCGTTTCGCTGCTAGAGATTTTCGCTTAATGATTTATGGACGACCTCAGACTAAATACACAGACCCCCTATAATAACCCTCTCTACCGAAAGAATTTGCTCTTTCCTTTGTTAGGCTCTCGTTAAGTTTAACAACAACGGGAAGCAAACAATGAAAATAAATAACAAACAACCTTATGTCAAAACCTTAAAAATAAAAGACGTTACGTTACATCCAGATGCTCTAGAAGCTTTTCTGTTTTCGCGGAGTTTATCTACACAAGTGCGACGTAAAGATTTGCCCGCTACTATTTTAAACCAAGCCAATTTTGAAATACCAATAGCCTGTATTGTTTATGGCCGAGTGCAGATCTTTGCTAACTGGAAGGTGTTACACAGCCCCCCAGTCGATGATGAACAATCCATTTCTGTTTTGGTCTTTAACAGAAGGTTAAGCCAAGAAATCGAGTATCAAGCTTGGCTTTACGTGTTTTCTCAATTCTCATTTAGCCTGCATAAGCAGCATATATTAGGGCACCTCTGTGAATTTTTAGATAACTGTCCAATTGAAACCCAAAAACGCCTATTCAAGAACTATGATTCTTCGCGCTCGGCATCTGCGCTATCAACTCTCCTACAAGTTTCTCGCTCTTCATTTAGGCATGCGAGACGAGGGATCGGAGCATGAGCGCAAAAAAACACAAACCAATCGATTTAACACCTATACATAGAAAAAGAAAAAAGCTCTTAACAGCCAATGTTTCATGCTTAACCCGCCAAAGTATAAATGAAACAGTTACTTGGTGTTATGAAGACATCAACGACTATTTTAGGGCAATTACGATGCTCTGTCTCTGCACTGGTTGGTCAGTTAAAAAGTTACTGTCCAGTTCGACCTTAGTTCGACCACATAAAGTAAACGACGTCGAATCAGTAGGCTTGTTAAGATCTAGTTGGTCATTTTCAGAATTTAGCCCTAACGCCACTAACCAAGCTACTTTTGAATCTGTATTAAGAGAGTTTTATATCCCTTTTCCATTTATCTTTTTTCATGCATTAAAGCGGGCGCGTCAACTTGAGCTTGTTCCAATTGATGTAGAAAAACTAATCAACCAAAACCTCGCCAAGCTTAAAAACGCTGCATTCCAGAAGGTAACGATAAATCGCTTGCAACAACACATCCTTCAAACGTGTCATCATTTTGATCTGTCATCAAGCGATATAGATTTTATCACGGATAAAGACAAAGCATCATCGCCCCACTCTCACTACGGCCATCGTTCACTTGCCATTATCTACAGCGGGTTAAAGCAATATGTAGATTCACTACATATTGGTGTCGCCAGCAATGATTCATGCCTTCCCACTATTGAGACTAACAATAGCTTAGGTGGTAATCGCGTCGTATCAGATAAAACGGTAAAAGAACTATTCAACTTCTTAGTAAACCGACGCAATAGTAAGGCAGATTCGCTTGAGCAAATAGAAGTAGTTCACAATAACTACACAACTTTTGTCATTTCTATTTTGCAATTATGTACGCTGCTTCGTCCCACTAGGATGAACTCGGTATTATTAAACCACTTCGAGTTTGGTTTTAAATCTTTAGTGATTGAAGACAAAGGAGCTCGGTCAAAACGCAGAATACCTATTTGTGCATTTGGTCAACAAACCCTACAAAACTATGTCAATTATCTAAATGCAGTTTCCAAAAAGTGCAGATTTTTACCCTATGAAATAAGCAATAAGACTGACAAGGCCTACAAGTCGCTAGGTCCTCTTTTTCACTATTTTGGGACAACTGCAATAAGTGCATATACACCCACAACACATACCGGAATGATTTTTGGCCAATATTATGACCTACCAAAAAACTGGTCTCGCCATAAAGTAAAAACTGTTTTATTGGATGCTGGGTCACCACCGGCTCATGTGAAGCGATTTATGGGCCATGTCGAAGACTTTGAATTTAACGAAGGAAAATTTCACACCACTAATTATGCAGATTTAGTGCAAATTAGTATTCATATAAATGACTGGTTAGAGAGTCTTGGAGTCGAGAATTGGAAACCTCAAATATAGCAACTAATGAGTCTTACATACGGCAATTACTTAATCAATATGCACTGTCATCAGCGCAGGATTATCCTAAGGCGTCACAAAGCTTAGCTGAGGGATTAATTGATATTGACCTGAAAAACAACCCTCACAACGTTAAAGATAAGTATGAGCAGCAAGATTGTTTTTATCGGCTGTTCAATATCATCACCGAACACTTTGAAATACGAAATGAATCGATACAATTCCTGCTAGAAGCGTTAAGTGCGATATTACTTGGCTCGAAGAGCAAGTTCCGTAAAGATCGATATGATTCGTTTGATGAAAAAGCAGAGTTATTGTCTAACCACATCCCCTACCTTATTTCAGAAGTTCAATCGTTATGGGAAACAGTATCCCTTGATGATATGCAGTTCAGGCTGGCGTCGATCATGTTGTTTTCAGCAACAAACAGTGGCCTTTGCAATGTACCGAGCATGGAAGCACTGCTTTATAAGCTCCAGACTGAAGAGCAATGTTTAAATTTTATTGAAAAGCACTTCTTTTTTAAGTTGCGGTTTCAGGACCGACGCCACGAAACGAATACCGTCGCAGAAAATAGTGAAGTGCTAGAAACTCTTCGGTTTTGGTACCCCGACTCCTTAAGCCTAGCGACCATAATTGGTCTGAAAAAGATGAAAAAGCAAACAGGAAAACCAGTTTATGGTTTGTCTGATTTGGTAAAGTACATTTTTAAACAGGTAAAGCTACAGCATGACGTTCGTCTACCATCACCAGTATTATTTTTAAAAGCTTGCGCCCTTTATTTTTACCGTGCCAGTAGCGGTGCGCCAAATATATCGTTAAAAAATTACGCGAACGGAAGCTACTCAAGCGCTTCGATGAGTGTTAAAAGCCTTTATGCTGTAAATGATATTAGGGTAATCAATGAAACCGATTCCTTCGATTTTAAAAACGCCAGTAAAGAGCTGGTAAAAAAGAACAAAAAAAAGATAAAACTTTTTGAAAAGTATAATGGTGAATTTTCCAACGAAGCTTTTTTTGCCGATTTATGTTCAGCTTGTGCAGAGAAAGACAAGCATGGGCACATAAGATCACAAAAAGAGGCAAGACGTGAATTAGCACAAGTTAGTGTGAAATATGAATCTATGCCGCCCGCGGCAGAAATACTTCTTGACTGGATATCTACTAAATTAGAAAGCAAAGACTGGCGTAATGTCTCAGCAACTCGCAATTTGCATGCCATTGGCAAAGTTTGGCTAGCCAAGGTGGGAAAAGATCAGCTAGAGGAAGCCGACGGTGCAGATATGCAGGTACTTTTTGAATTGATTGGTGAAGAAAGATTTAAAGAAGATAGAGATTCACGCAATGCACTCATAAGATTATTAACACATGCCCACGTAAAATTTCAAATAGCGCTGCCCGACGAATTTGAGGGGGGACCGCTAGCCGTGACACATGTGAGAAGTGAGGTGGTGAGCGAACAAAGTTATCAGCGCCTGCGAGATGACATGCAAACCATTTATGCAGAATCATCTTTACTCATTCGTCACGGTATCGACGTTATTATTATATTAGCCAACCGTTTATTTATGAGGCCTTCTGAAATTTTAAGGATAAGGCTTAAAGACATTGAAGTTTCTAATATGTCTTGGATTACCATTCGTCCGAGTATTTGGTCAATCCTTAAAACCGCAAATGCGCGACGAATGATACCTACAAGTTTACTTTTACTACCCGAAGAATTTGACATATTTGTACGATTCATAAAAATGAGACGCCATCAAACTATTGAAAGACCAAAAGCACTGCTATTCTCACAGGTGATAGACGCTGATATACCACTGCCACTCACGGCCATAGGCACTAACATTGGGAAGCTCCTTAAAAGTTATCAGGGCGAGCCTACTCGTTTCTATTCACTGCGACACACAGGCATTTCAAATTTACAATTGGTTCTACTTGGAAGTGAAAGGTTACAGACAAAGTACTTAGCTTATGACCAGAAACGAATAGCTCAAATGAAACTATTCTTAGCATGCAACGAATCGGATAAATACTTTCAGGTCGCGGCATTAGCAGGGCACTTAAGTCCTGAAACTACCTTGTCTACTTATGCGCATTTCACTGATTTATTGCTGTACGAAGCTTCCATGAACAACCGCTACAACTTAACTTTCAATGTATGGCGAAAAATTTTGCGTATTCGCCCTTCAAAGCTTGTAAAGGCAATAGGTGACGAGACAGCAGATAATAAAATAATTATGACGCCGGTAGGACTGATTACAGAACAGGCAAAAGGGTTATGTAGCACTCTCAAAAATTCTAAACAAGTACGATATAAGCCAAAACCCGTAGTTATAATATCTTTCCAACAAAACATTGAATCAATAGACCAAATCCTCAAGTTATATGATGAGCATGGCTCGGCAGCAGAGGTAGCTTGGAGGCTTGAGTACGATGAACAATGGATTGAAGCGGTAATAGAAGTCGCTAAGAAAATTAAAGTGCATTATAAAACAACGAGAGGGAAACCTAGGTTGTACCCTAGTGAATTCAGCGGCGTATGTCCGATAAAGCCCGCTTCAAATATCGAAAAGCTGGATGCTGATAGGATCATCAGACTGCTGGAATCAGACAAAGCCTTATGCAAAGATCTGAAACTATCGATACACCATGCGTTTGATACGATATCCCAAGATCATCCAGAAATTAGCTTCAAAGATCCCGCTCTCCTTAATACATTCATTAGTCAATTTAAAGGAATCATCGCACCTAACCGTTGGCACGTGTCCCTGGTCCCTTTGACTGACAATGTTGATAAATGTATCTCTGTGTGGAGTAAAGTATCTCTCGGTAACATTAGGGTTTGTCCTGATCGCAAAAAGAATAAGAAGCTATTTCCTCATGGACAGTTATCACTGCAGTATTTAAGAAAAGACAGCCACAAGGTCATTGGAACATTCAAAACGCCAATTAAATTTAACAAATACGGGTCGAATGCGCTGAAGTGGGTAATGCATGTTGTGGCGATTTATATTGGGGCAGAAAAACTAATTAATAATACAAGTAAATAATTAGTGCTGCCCAGCTTATTCTAAAATGTATGAGCTCGCACCTAATTCGACGTTGCTTAATTGAGGTCTTTACTAAACACTGACCGTCGACTCAACGGCTAGTGTTTTATGATGTTTACATACGTAATAGTGCTTTGTGCCACCTCCTGACTTCCGTATGGTTAGCCTTGATAGTCAGCCCTACTTCTCAAAGCAGAAGTTAGGTATGTACCTTTTCAGGGAAAAAATAGACATTTTCGGACGTTCGGCGCGTGTTTTGATTTACTAGATTGACAGGATCTTTCATCATAAATCAACTTAAGGCGCAAATGAAGACACCAGTATTTCTAGATTGTCCATAACTAACAGACGCTGTCAATTTTAGGCTAGGCCACCTTCTCTCAGGGGGAATATAGCGTATATCTGCTCCATTTCAAACTCCGTTGTTAACTGTCAAGATAATTACGGAATCAATAGAGAGGATATTAATGAACTAGGAGTTATTTTATCTTAATCGTATCGTCCATCATCGCGCGCCAGAAAGCGAACTAAACAGCTGTGTAAAAGTATCCAACCATGATGGCTCAAGGTAGCTTTGCGTTTATCCAAGTCCTGAATGACATTTTTATGCACGGTAACAGGCGTTGTAAAGTCAGCAAAAAAAACCGCTTCAGAATCAATTCCCTCCCAAGGTGGTAAGTAGAAACGTCTAGAATAGGCATATGTCAAAAAACTCTTTCGCTGATCACTAGTCACAGAATGACCTTCTATGGTGTGAATAGGCACTATTTGAGAATACTCGACTTCTTCGAGACTGCGACTTATGTCGCAAGTATTTCCTATAACCAGCCAGTATTTGAAATCGCCCTTTGTAGCAGGTTTGCCATCTTCATGAATTAGGGGCACACTCGAATCAAGTTCAAAAACATCCCCCTGACATGCAGTCGGCTGCGACCTTAGGCAATATAATTGAGATGCTGACCCATTAGGGCTAACCAATAGACTAATGGTTTGTTTTAAATCCTCAGCATCATAAACCGGAGGCCAGCGTTCAGTAAGCATGATTAAACAGTTCTAGTTAACGGAGTAACCTCATGCTTTGCCAATGATTCATTGACCAAGCTATCTACCAAACACTCTAGTTGATTATCGATGGGTAATAATACATTGGCCGATTGGTCAATGTACTCAACCGTTTTGTACAATAATTCCTCAATCTCGTTTGGTGAATACACTGTTGCAGTGGGCAAACTAAATGGCAGTGCCCAACGGGAAGCCGTTTGAGTAGATCCAGACTGTATAATTTTAGAGATGACTCTGCACATAGCATCGTTAGTTGTAAGCTCGGACCTATCAGCGGTGCGAGAGAAAATAGGCTCATGATAATAGGCTATTATGCTCATATTATTGTTCCATCCATTGTTTTAGTTTATCAGCCATTACAGTGTTGAATAAGGAATATATATCATCAGTGAACTCATTGATCGTATCTAAGGTTGTGTTAATCGAGAGTCCATCGTCTTTTTGAACGTAACGATCTATATCGAACCTAAAATGATCAGGTAATTGGGGATGATTTTGAATTAAACCATATCTCAAGGTCAATTCACCATCACCATTTTGAAGATTTGACCCTATTTCCATCATGAAGTTCGTATTGGTCTTGTCGTTAATTTCATGAGGCATCCGTAAAAACTCTCCGGAAATCAAGTCTTCCCACTCTAATGTTTCTACTCCTAAATCTTTAGAAATTTCAGTTTTATTAATGATGTTTACGTACCTAACACCGAGCCTAAAAGCATTAATTCCGCCAAAAACATTCTGCGCCGCTACAAGACCTTTATTAAATTGTGATATCAATTCATTTCTATTTTGATGATCTTGGCTACTTGCTCTGAGTGTATTTTGATTCAGTACTAATGAATTTCTGTTTAATACATCAGAAAAAACATGTTCGATTTCGTCTTGTACCGTCATCGATCCTTTGTCTGCTGCAAAAGATACGCCACGAACATTATTTTGCCGATACTTAGGAAACATATCCCTAACTTTATCTTGAAATAAGGCTATGTCAGAAGGTCGCTGAGCAACTCTTACGATAGGATGAAATCTAAGCTCCACATCTGTGGAGTCGAGAGGGTTACGATTAAAAACGGTATGCTTTATTTTTTCAAATGACCATGTCATAAAGTTTATCCGTGTACCTTTCAATCATCTTTATATTAAATTAGATATTAGCTTACTATCTCTTCCGAAGCCATTAGTTAACAAACTAACTACAAAAAAGCCAAAAACGGACAAATCACCAACCCCGCCGACTTTTACAATCAATTGCTAGTTTATCAACTGACTAATTCAGTCAGTTAAACTTAGGGTTTTGCATAGCAAGTACTGTAATAGTCAGCAATATTTAAGTTGTTGAGGCGACCATAGAATTTTCGCTTATTGTGCGGGCTAGACGAGATCCTCAATTGAAAAGTGGAAGATCAAGCTGACGCAATACGCTTATCAGCCTCTTCGCCACTGCGCACTAAATATCTATTGTTTTTGAAAAAGTAGCTTATTGCCACTTTTAGAAACAAAAGCAAATTCAGTGCGAATAGCTCGACTACTATTCATTGAGAAAAAATCTGGTATTACAATGTAACCATCGTAATGGTAAATCAGGGTTTCTACGAAGTAAGCTCCTGATTTCAACTCAGCAACTATTGCCACCTTCCCACCCTCTAACTCATAAGGAAGGCTTAAATGCAAACCAAATGAACAGAAGTCTCTTTCTACATCTTCACCATCAACAAAAATCTTGGCAAAGTTTCGCGTTACAAAAGCAGGAGAATCTTCGTCTCCAGTAATGGTGCGCCTCACAGCTAAACACTCTTTTTCACTATCGATCACCAAGGCGAGGTCAAAACGCTTCACACCATTATAAAGCGAATATGTGCCACCCCACACAATTTCTGGATGATCTAATTCGATAGCTTTTTTGATTTTATTTGCTACATATTCCCGAACTTTTTTGTAAGAGGGTTTGCCATTTTCGTAAACCAACGATCTATCGACTAATTCTACAATAGCTGGTTTAAATTCTACGGCGGTATTAGCTCCAGTAGTCAAGGATTCACTTTGCACAATAGAAAATAAACTACCCGAGGCTAACCCAAGCCCTGCGTCAACCAAGCGCGAAAAACCACCTATTTGACCAATTGATGCATGTGTTGGATCTTCATAATCACGTAAACTATTCCCAATACCTGCAGGTCTCGCTATCTTTACAATATTAAGCGCTTCTGAATCTCCATCATCCCAAATAAATGAAGACTCTGTGAGAATTGGCATTGACGGATAAATAAATTCTCCGTCAATTTTTGACAAGCTTTTTGAGGTGCTTCCACAGCCCGAAATTAATAATGTTAAAGTGAAAGCAGTAAAACATATGAATGATAGTTTCATGATAATTCTTCCTTTGAATATTTTTTTAAGATGTTAAGACATTGATAGTTTATTATAAAGTGTCATCCAATCAATCGCGTGACAATTAAAGCTTCGCTACCCCTAATATAAATCAGTTTTTATAGGTGTTTGTGAAATTCGGAATGTCTTTCTTCAAGCAGAGCTCATAGGAACTCAATGCAGTGATTAATAATTTACCTTCCGCTTTTACTTTAATTGCTGACTATGACCTTAGCGAAGCTAGCAAAAGCTTACTTAGTGTTTTATCGGCGTAATCTCCGCCGAGTCAACAAAATCATAGGTAGTAACTAGACCGCAGTCGGTTCTCACTTTTTTTATCGATTCAATCATCATACCGCTTTCTATATTTTGTATTACCCATACTAAGATTCCCATTGGCCAACTTGACAATGAAGAAGTCCGCGATGCTCCGGCTCCGGTAGAGTACATAACGCGGATTTGACCTGTTTGAGCTTTACAAATAACCAGCCAACTTTTTACTTGATGAGGTTTTGGACGAATTGCTTTTTTAAATCCGGCTAATGTTAATGGCATTGACTATTCCTACTCTAGTTGTCCAGAGGTCGACTCTAGGTTTAAATATACAAAGTGGCGTTTAAAATCTTCTCTTAAGAGTTATTTGTCATTACGCTTATCGTCTTTTTTCTCCTTTTTGTTCAAGTAAACCATATACAAAAGTACCGATACCAACACGACAAGAGTGATGATAGCGAATGATGCAAAACCAATAGCGGCGAGTGTAGTCATAAAGTTTTCTTCCCGTTTGTAGGTGTAATCAGTCTAAAAAGTGTGAACGAATGCAACCACCCTAACGCACTTCCAAAATCCCGCTACAAACCTCGCAGCGAATTTTGACGAAAAGTGAGTGCCCACTTATATTGAAGGTCCTTATTTAATTGTGGTTAAATTTTTCAGAAATTTTTATTTCGAGCTTTTCTAGTTGTCTTTGCAACGCCTGTAGCTGACCTTTTAAATTTGCGTTCTCAACAATTAGGCTTGCGTTTTGTTCCGCTAATGACTTGGCTTCTGCGGCTGACTCCGTTAGTTCTTGGTCACTCTTAAGCAAACTAGCGTCAATCTCCTTTTCATATCCATCAAAATACTCAGCCTTGTTTTCAAAATCCCGCTGCACGGCATTTAGGCGCTTTTCGAACATCTCTTGGGCCAGTTGATAAGCTTGGACAGTCAATCGTTCCAGGCTTTCTGTGAGCTTATTTGTGATGACTCCCATATTCTCAGATATTTCAGATGGCAGAGATTCAAGCTGCATTTGTTGCTGCTTTTCTGTTAAGTAAGATTGCTCTCTTTCATCGGTATATTTTGACCAGACTGTCTTGATGCGCAGTAAACCGCCTTTAAATCCTAATTGGGCACGTATGGCGCCTGGATTAGGGATTTTGCCTGATGCCTCTAAAGCTATTCCCGCTTGAATGATATCTTTTTCTTTGACTTCAGGGTGGCGTGCCATATATTTACCTCGCAGGTCGATTTTGCTCGTTGATAGGTGAGCGAAAGAGTCGCTGATGCTTACTAGTGTTTTTATATAATTTGTTTAATTAGTTGCGTTAATTTGTTTATTTAACAAAAGTCGCATTGAGTTGGGCTTTGCATATCGATTCGAACTGTCTCGGTCATATAGCTTTAACGCAACAGCAAGTCTTGTTTTTGCTTTATAACCAGAACTTGCGCCGGATGTGTTGCAGGTAAGTGCATGCCTAAGTTGAATGGCATCGGCTTCATTGCGTTTTTCAAGCTCACCCATGGCGTTAGCACAAATCTCTAAGCTCAAATTGTCATGATCAACAAAGTAGCCTATTGAGGTGCGATTTAAATCCGGCGTCATTGTCTTGGTTTTGCCGATATCGTGGACAAGCGCAGCGACTATACCAATCTGCTTTTCTGACTCGCTGAGAGATTCGTCAGATATCACTGATTCTGCAACCTCGATACTATGCTGAATCAATCCTCCCAAATAGTTATGGTGGTAATTCAGACTGGCCGGACAAAGGCAATAGTTCAAGCAAATATGATGTTGCAGTAAGGAAGCGGCTAAAAAGTCAATTAGGTGCTGAGAATAGATCTTCTCTAAGATATTGAAAAATCGTTTTTGAATGTCCCCAACATTTAATATTGCCAAAGGTAGTCCATACATACCTGAATATCGCACAAAATCCGAAAATGGGACATTCTCAATTGCAGTGCAGGTGTATATCAAAGAACTATCTAACTCAGACACTTTAATCTCAACATAAACCGGCACATTGGGTGCTGCTAGCATTGTGAGAGCATGAGGCAAAAAACAGTTCACATGAATTGAATGCAGAACATCAGAGAGCTTAATACAAACAAACTGACGCCCATATCGATCAAACTTCACGACTAGAGAACTTAGAAAATAAATACCTTTAAATGAGCCATAAACGCTAGTCGAATGGAGCATAGGTTGGTCGGTGATAAGATTGTTGATTGTGTTCATTTAACACCTTTATTCATCTGCTCGTTGATCAAACGTTCGAAGGCACTTCCATCTTGTCGGGTTAAATTGGGAACATATCGTGAGTAAACACGAAATAGCATTTCAGTGTTTGCATGCCCCATTTGCCTAGCAATCCACTCAGGCGCCTCTCCGCTAGCCAACCAGAGTGTGGCAGCGGTATGCCTTGTTTGATATGCCGTACGCTTTCTTAAACCCAAATGACGTAGAAGTGGATGCCATACTCTTGTGGCCATGTTGCTATGGTTCAGTGGCAACCCAGCAGAATTAATAAAAACATATTCAGAAATTTCACCCGTGACTTTAAATTGCGCTTTTAGGGCATCGAGCACCGGCTGAGACATATGTATTTCTCGTTGGCTCTCGTCTGTTTTTGTATATTCGGTTCTACCGCGTACGTAACATTCTCGGATCAGAATCTGTCGTTTTTCGAAATCGACGAATCGCCATTTGAGTCCATGGATTTCACCTGTTCGCATCCCAGTGAAAAACCGCACTATGTAGTAATCTTTAAAATCGGGGCGTACCATGTTCAAAATGAGATTTACTTCATCAAAAGTAAAAGGTTCAATGTCTGACTTTGGCACCTTTAATGGCTTAATATTTCGAAAGGGCGTTAAAAACTCAAAGCGGTCGGCGGCTTCAGTCAATATCATGCGCAGTATTTTCATATGGCGGTTAATGTGCGTGGGCGATAATAGATTTCCATTTTTCTTTTTTTGCTGCGAAAGCTCGGCCCTAAAGCTCATTAGGTCAGCTTTTTTGATGTGCGACACATCAACCTCACCAAATGTGGGTAAAAGTCTCTTATCAAGAATGTGACGGATGGAATCTATATAACTTATCCGCCAACTCCCCTTCATCTCACTGAACCATTGTTCAGTAAAGTCTTTGAACAATGGGGTGTCAGTTTGAAGTTGCCGCCGCTTATTCTGAATTGATTCAAACTTAGATAGCATTGTGCTACTCGGAAACGTTGCTCGGTAATCAAACTGATTCAATAAAATTTCAGCCTCGATGCGATCTAGCATTTTCTCAAGCTTCTTTCTGTTGGGCGCCGTGTCTAAGAGGTTGGTTTGCTCACGGCAACGAATGTTTTGATACTTAAAATCAAAATACAATTTGCCAGTTTCTTTGCGCGCTCTAATATGCCCCATTGCTTACGCCTCCATTCGCCATCGGAATTGCAAAAGCACTTGCGGAATATGACTTCATGTCTTTTTGGATCGGCTCCCATAGGTAGAGAATTTTGCGGCCGCCGAATGGCCGTATGTAGTGGATACCTTCGAGAAGGACTGAGTCTTTCAGTCTTTCTCGAATGGTGCGTGAATCGTATTTGATGAGTTTGGATAACTCTTCTGTTGTTAAATAAGTTTGTGACGTATTCATCGATCTGATCCTATTTTAGTGATAATCTAAAATGACTGAATTTGATATGTGAACTCAATTTGTCATCTTGGATAACATAATAACATCCAAAATGCATTTTTCAATAGCTTTTTGTCATTTAAAATGACATTAATTTGTTTAAGGTGGATTTACGTGTGATTAAATGTCATCTCGCTCGTTTAATGGGCGAACGAAAAATGAAGATAATGGATGTAGCAAGGGAAACTGGGTTGAATAGGAATACTGTGACTTTGTTGTATAAAGAAACTGCTCAGCGAATAGATTTAGAGGCTATTGATAAGCTTTGTGATTTGTTTGAATGTGAGGTTGGGGATTTGTTGGAAAAAATTAAATCTGAATAATACAGAAGTTCGGGATAGCCGTTATGATCTAATAGATATCAAATATGATTAACACAAAGGGCACTCTTTAGTTATGATCGAATTCTTACAAGCTAGCAAGCAAGATGACGATTATAAGCAGTTGGTGGCTTTTAGTTATCTTTGGTTAGGGGTTTATAACAAGTTTTCTAAACGCTGGGACCTTGAAAAGTCTACAGGGGAAGATTTTCAAATATAAAAATCAAAAAACCGTTTTAAATAAAGAAAAAACTTCTTCATAGCCGAGCAATAACTGTTTTAGAAAAAATTGTTGATAGAAAATTAAGCTCAGTTTGTTATAGAAAGATTTGAACTAATGAATGTAAGAGTATTCCAAGAATATTTGAAATAGATATATTAGCAAAACTACCACTAAGCTTTTGGGCCAGTGCTGTAGTTGACAATACTTCAAAAAAAGAAAATTTTAGATGCAGATAGAAGATAATTTGTTGTAATAGTGCTAGCAATCGTTCTTTTTTATCGTAACTAGCGCGCTCTTGAACGTGCCGCTTTATCTTCAAAATCAGAGAAGCTTATTATTCTCTAAAAACTCATTTATTTGCTTTTGCGAGATGGTGTTGATCATTTCTCTTATAGAATTATGCGCGACCGAGAGTCCTAACTCCTCTTTAAGCATATTAATAACCTCTTGCTTACAACCGTTATGATTAGTTTCCAGCGTAAGTATTAACTTAACCAAAAATTGTTTTTGCTTTAATTCCATAATCTTGCCTAGTTAAATATTTTGATAATCGTAAAAAGTATTTTTATGAAAATAGGTACTGTTTGCCACTAGCTGTCTATGTAAATTTTGATTACAATAACAGAATGCGGCGGAATAATAAGAATAGATTTTAATGAAAACTCAAATTTATAAAGACTTCACATTTGAAGCGGCACACAAATTGCCAAATGTACCGTCGGGTCATAAATGTGGAAGACTGCACGGCCACTCGTACAAAGTGCGTATCCATATGAAAGGAGAAGTCGATGAGACAAGTGGTTGGTTTATCGATTTCGGGGATATTAAAAGAATTTTTAATCCTATCTACACTCAATTGGATCATCACTACCTAAATGATATCAAAGGTTTAGAGAACCCTACCGCAGAAAATATCGCAAAATGGATTTGGGTCCAGCTAAAACCCTTACTTCCCATGCTATCTGCGATCGAGTTAATGGAAACATGCACTTGCGGTGTTATTTATAAAGGTAAATAAGCATTGAAAGTTCATCTAATAACGAATTGCACAAGCAAGAAAACCAATTCACTAAACAGTTGCGTTAGCGTTTCCGAAATCGGTTCTACCGAGGAACTAGCCGCACATGACTGGGCTAACCGACTCAACCAAGAAACGACCAAACTTAAAGCCAAGGATGTATATTTAGGTGACCACTGGTCTCGTGTCCTAGAACTAATAAATTCAGAAACTGTTGTTAATATAATATCAGCCGGATATGGCTTCATAGAGTCAAACACTCCAATATGTCGATATGACGCAACATTCAGTTCTCAGAATGCGAATTCTGTTTCGAACCTGTATAACTTTTCATCTACCACAGCGTGTAATCAGAAATGGTGGAAGGATATTAACAGTTTCCTAAACGGATACGAAAACCCTATTGAAGTTCTTTACAATGCGAACCCTGAAGATAAATTTATAATTGCAACTTCTCCGACATACTTAAAAGTAATTCAGCCTGAATTAACATATCTAGCTCAAATTGGGCGCTTGAATAAAGAGAACACTGTTATCTTATCCACTCGACAATCAGTGCCACAAGAGTTGAACTCTGTTTTTTTAACGGTTAAAGATGAATTTACTGCATTAGTTGGAGGGAGTCATGTTTCACTCAATATAAGAGTTGCTGCTTTTATTATCGAACACGCTCAGAAGGGAATCGATTTTTTAACGCAAGTTAACACTGCATATAATATTCTTTTGAAAGAGGGAAGACCAACCTTAAAATATAAGAGGAAGAAGCTCACAGACGATGACGTTAAAGAATTTATAAATAACTTTCTAAAATCTACAAAACAAGCCTTACCGACAGCATCGCCGATCTTGAGAGAACTTAGAAACCAAGGGATGGCTTGCGAACAAAAAAGATTTAAGAAAATTTTTGAGTCTGTTTTACAAACTGCTCCGCAATAGAAGGGCATTAAAGTGGTAAGCGTAAAATTCTTCTTCCCAGATAGTCATGATTTTGTAGACCCAAGTTTCGATTTTGAAACAGAAAAAAATAATGAACACCGAGTAATTCAGCGTGATGACCAATATGCACATGAAATTTTCACAACGCCAGTTTACGATGGAATATTAGTATCAAAAGCAATCGTAGATGGCATCACTGGTGTCAAAGGGCGCTATTCTATTGCACAAAGACAGCGTTTTTTCAGAGAGGGAATTTATCGTTTTTTCAGACTTCCGAAAAGTTACCAAACAATGGGAGATTGCGGGGCATTCAGTTATGCTCGAGAGTATGAACCAATTTACAGCATTGATGAAGTCAATGAATTCTATGAGAACTCGGGTTTTACGTATGGCATTTCCTTAGACCACATAATTTTCGATTTCGAAACGCCAAAGAAAAAAGTAACGGGGGAGCAATTAATCGAATGTGAGAGAAGGCAGGAAATAACTCTAGACCTGGCAAACAAGTTTTTGAAGTCAAACAAAGGGCTAAATTTCACACCGTATGGTGTAGCCCATGGCTGGAATCCAGACTCATATACTGAGTCGGTTATTAAACTGCAAAAAATGGGTTATAAACGTATCGCGCTTGGTGGGATGATCCCTCTAAAAAGCCATGAAATTATGTCCGTACTTGAGAAAGTCAATGAAATACGTTCGGCTGAAAGCCAATTTCATTTATTAGGAGTAAATCGACTAGATCATATCGCAGAGTTTTCTAAATTCGGTGTTACATCTTTTGACAGCACATCGCCCCTTATGCAGGGCATAAAGGATGACAAAGACAACTACCATACTCGAAATGGAAATTATACATCAATTGGAGTGCCCCAAGTTGACGCTAACAATACGATGAGAAAACTAGTAGCAAGCGGAAGCATAGACCAAAATGAGGCATTTGATTTAGAAAGAGAATGTATGGATGCAGTGATAAATTTTGATAAAGGGATATCTTCTAAAGAAGCAACTTTAGATTGTTTACTAAGGTACGAACGGCTGTTCAATCCCACAAAGACGAGATTAGAGGCTATTGAAAAGGTATTAACTGATCAACCTTGGAAGGGCTGCAAGTGTGATATTTGCACTGATATTGGTATTCACGTTCTCTTAAAGCGAGGTGCTGCAAGGAATAGAAGACGTGGATTTCATAACCTGTATATCGCTTATGAAAGACTGAAACAAGAACTAAAAAACATTCAATAGGACGAAAATGAACTGTATTAAAGTAGCAGCACTTAAAATTGAACAAGGCCCTGGAAGAGCCTTGTTCAGCTTTGCAATAAGAGGTAAGGACTTACAAAAAGTGGCCTCAATCTCAAGAGTAAAGCGTGACCAAAATCAACTCTTAGGTTATCAAAGACCTGAAGTATCAAATCATATTGGCGAGATTAAACGTTATCTAGAGTCAGATAACCCAATGATCCCAAACTCTTTAGTAATAGCCTTTAATAAAACGGTAACTTTTACTCCATTATCAGAAAATGGAAATCTGGGTGAATTGACGATTCCCATCGTTTCGGAAGGTGAGGAAAAACCAGGGTTGATTGTTGATGGTCAGCAAAGAGCAGCAGCGCTGAGAGAAGCTGCCATCGATACTTTTCAAATGCCGATAAATGCCTTTATTACAGATGATGATCAAGAACAACGAGAACAATTTATTTTAGTAAACTCTACAAAACCCTTACCTAAAGGACTGATATACGAATTACTACCCTATACAGAAACGAGACTTGCAGCAGGACTACAAAAAAGACGTTTCCCAGCTACGATTTTGGATGAGTTGAATCAGCGCAAAAGTTCTCCGTTTTATCAAATGGTAAAAACAGCGACTAATCCTGCAGGCTTAGTTAAAGATAATTCTATTTTGAAACTAATTGAGGCCAGCATTACAGAAGGTGCATTGTATAACTTCAGAGACCCTGTGACAGGTAAAGGGGATATCGAAAAGATGATCGTGCTCTTATGTAACTACTGGAAAGCTGTGAGTGAAGTTTTTCCTGAAGCTTGGGGCGTTAACCCGAAAAATTCAAGGCTCATGCATGGCGCGGGTATGACAGCATTAGGTCATTTAATGGATGCTATTTTTGATAGATATTACGATACGGAAAGTGAGCGAATAGTATCGTATGAGCAATTCAAACAAGACTTAGAACAGATAAAGCCATTTTGTAAATGGACTAACGGATACTGGGACTTCGGAGCAGACGATAAGGTAAAATGGAATGAATTGCAGAACATTACAAGAGATATACAAAAACTATCTAATCACCTGCTCCGCAAATATCGCAATGAAGTTTGGAGATAAGAATTGAAAAAACTAGTAGTAATATACTCAGGCGGAATGGACTCTTTTACAGTACTAAACAAAGCCATTAAAGAGGGCTATGAAGTGTATGCTTTATCGTTTGATTATGGTCAAAAACATAGTAAAGAGCTGGATTATGCAAAACTAATCTGTGAAGAATTAGGGGTTAATCACAAGATATTGAACATAACAACAATATCAGGTTTATTTACAAGCTCTTCGCTAGTTTCAGATGATATAGATGTTCCTGATGGGCATTATGAAGAAGAAAACATGAAGTCTACCGTGGTCCCGAACCGAAACATGATTTTAATATCTCTTGCAATTGGATATGCCGTGGATATTAAAGCTGAAGGAGTTTGGTATGGAGCACATTCTGGTGACCATATGATATATCCGGATTGCAGACCTGAATTTGTAAAAATAATGGACCAAGCTTCAAAAACAGCAAATTTCCAGCCTGTTTATGTTCACGCTCCTTATCTCGATACTGATAAAATTGGAATTTTGAAAGATGGCATTCTAATGGGCTTGGATTACTCTAAAACTTGGACTTGTTATAAGGGGCGCAAAGAGGCCTGTGGAACGTGTGGCTCTTGCGTAGAAAGACTTGAAGCATTCGAAGAGAATCGCATTAAAGACCCAATTAACTATTACAATACAACTGAACAATAAACCTATCTATTATTGATTAAATCTTTTTATTGTATTGTCGATAAACTGGAGGATTGTCTATACTTAAGTCTAGTGTGAGAAGAATTCACTTAGATTTAAGCAGCAATAAAGAGCAATATCTATTAGAAAAGGAGAATCTATTGAGATTAGTTGTAGGCTCATTGGTAGAAAGCCAAACGCACTTTAAGGGTATAGGGAAAATACTTTCGATTTCAGTCGAAAATAAAACAGCAAAGGTCGGTTTTTTCACCTCTCCAAACAATCCGTATGATGAAATCATTGAAATAGAAGGTTCAGACCTTAGGGGAAAGCAGAGCCTTTTCGAGAAAACAGTTATCTTTTGTAAGTTTGGCGCTAACCAAAATTGGCGGATGGGGTTCTATGACGGAGAACGACCAAATAACAAACATCTGATTTATTTCGATAAATCAGAATCTGATATATTCGATATTGAGGATTTGTTTGTTCCCAATACTCTAAATAGAAAATATTTTTCAGCACTTGACTTTCTTTCATCGAGAGCAACCACCTCAGTAAAACACTACCTGAATAGAACAGAGTTTATTAAAGCATACATAGAACAGAGACGGTCATGTAGGTCTATTTCTTCAATACCTAGTAGTGCCGTCAATTTGGAAGTTCATCAACTTTCAGTAGTAATGCAAGTTCTCAACGATCCAGAACAAAAATATCTCTTAGGTGATGAGGTAGGCTTAGGAAAAACGATAGAGGCAGGCTTTTTAATTAGAGAGCATATTCTAGAAAAAAAGGACGCCTCCGCAGTTTTAGTTATTGCTCCTGATTCTCTTGTAGAACAATGGGGTGTCGAGTTATCTACAAAATTTCATCTTGAAGATGTGATGGAAGACGCGCTCGATGAAGAAGAACAAAAATTATTGATCACCCCATTTTCTAAAATTTCTGCACTGCCAGATTATTTTCAAACGCCTACAATGGTAGTCATAGATGAAGGTCACAATTTAGCAAAATATGCTTGGGCTAGTGATTCCAATATTTATGAACAAATATCTAAGTTATGTCAGATGTCATCCACTACTCTCATCCTTTCTGGAACTCCTATAGCAGGGAATGCCAAGCCATTTCTAGCGATGCTTCACTGCCTTAGCCCAGAAAACTATCATCTCACACCAAAAGGAATAGAAGAATTTGACTTCAAAGTAGAGTCAAGACAAAAACTTGCGGGTATATATGAGGCTTTATCTATTGAAACTGATGACTTCACCTTGGAAGGTATAATCACGGATATTGAAGACTTAGTGCTAGATGATGGCTATCTAATAGAATTACTGGAGAAACTAAAGCCAGAAATAGATTTCTTTAATGAAGAAAAGGACAACGATTTAAGAAATAGCTTAGTTGTTAAGATCAAGCGTCATTTTGGTGAAAAGTATCGATTGTTTCAAAGATTTATCAGGAACCGACGAGGAGCAAAAAATAGCAATATCGAACAGTTGTTTCCGGGCTTAGGAAAAATAGACATTGTGGAATGGGAAGTCAAAAAAGATACACCAAGCCTTGATAAACAATTGGACGACTTCAGAGGAGTTGTTATTGATGAGAACGAACACCTAGACAATCAATTCATCCTCGAACTTCTTGATTCATTGCTAGATTCCCCTGCTTCATTAGCAAATAAGCTTCAAAGCTTCAAAAATACAAAAGAATTTCAAAGGTTTATTGAAATAATAGACTTTGCTCTTGATTGTGTCGGTAATGAACAACTCTCAAAAGACAACTCAACCAAACATTACATAGAAGAGTGGTTGCAAGAAAATCCGAACGGCAAGATAACAGTGTTTTGTGGTGACTCTTATACCGCCGACAACTTTTTTCAAACACTTAATCAATCAAGATCTGACGTTGAACGACACAATCCTGTAAGCACGCCTAAATTTGTTGAAAACGACGAAATAAAAATTCTCGTTCTCGATGAAAGAGGAGAAGATGGTTTAAATCTTCAAGGCCCCAGACGTTTAGCTATTCACTACAGTCTTCCTAGGTCACTTGTAAGGATAGAGCAACGAATTGGAAGATTGAACAGATATAGTGCTACTGACATCGGAATAAAGCCAATAGAAAACATGATTCTCGTTCCTTCTCAAGAAGGCTTTATCAGTAGGTGGGCGAGTTTGTTAAAAAACACTATTAGGGTGTTTTCTGAGACTACCGCTAGTATTCAACTAGTTTTAGAAGACGTTCTTAAAAAAGAAGAGCCTTCCCTGCTTCTTAATGGGTTTCAGCAACTAGAAAAAATAGAAAACATGCTAGGGGGTGATGGAATCATAGCTAAAGAAAAGAAGAAAGTAGCTGACCAAGAAGTCTGGCAAGAAATGAAATATGGTATCGCCGAAATAAAAGAATTCTCCTCAAATCTGCAAGCGAGCGACTCTGCTGCAGAAGAAAATCATCACCAAATTCAGAAATGGATTAAAGAAAGTCTAAAATTTGGAGCGAAAAAAACTGAAGATGCGACCTTTGTTTACCAATATGTTTTGGGTAGAACACGTTTAAACATTGATGAATTTTTAAAGCATTGTATTTTAGGTATGGATTTTAATAGTGGACTGAGGAATCCATCAACTAAGCCGATGACTCCAGATAGGCAAACAACTTCAAAAACAGGTGCTTATCCATTGAGGTTTGGGCAACCATTCTTGGATACTATATTTAATTTCACTTTAGCCACCCCAATGGGTTTATCTAGTGCGGTAATAAGAAAAATTAATATAAAATTTGGAGAACCTAAGACATTTGTGAAACTAAACTGGTTATGCTCGCTTGAATCAACATTTTCAGTAGAGCAAAGAAATTTAGATAGTATATTTGGTCCAACAATAAAAAGTGAATGGATAGATTCTCGTGGTAATGTCGTGGAAAACACAGCATTACTAAATTTATTGGAAAAACCGATCAAACTGTCACCCAAGGGTACTGATAATTCTTATCAGGATTTTGAGATTCTCGTTTCTAGTCAACAAGATGTATGGACTTTAGTTGATCAGTTCATTGACGCAAATGAATGGATGGAATTAATTGAAAAAAACATAGGAGACAGGGAAGCGGAAGTTATTGAAGAACTAATAACTGAAAATCAGAATAAAGACTACCTTTCCAAACTGTCAGTCGTTTTAGTATCTGCAATATCAGTTACTTTAATTGGGGAATGAGAAATATATGGATTCTCTAGCGACTACACCTTTCTCTGTTCATGAGTATGAAAATATACTCAACGAACTGCGCCCACTACAAAGAGACTTTGATGAAAACTTATTCTTCAATCGTTTAATTGCATCTGTTGAAAATAAAGCAACTACAAGTATTGAGTTTTTGTGGCTTTTAAAAGACTTCATGATTTCGATACAAAACCAAGTAGGGCTTCAATACACGACTTTTAATTTTTGTAGAAAGCTGAATGAATCTGAACTTAATATTGCTGAGATCTTGGGTATTGCTCAAAAAGAAGTGGGAAATCAATTATATTTACTCGAAAGCACTGTGCTAGAAGCAGACTTAGATGTTTATCATTTTAAGAACACTAGAAATACAATACCAAAGCACATGGATGTATGTTTAAAACAAAAAGTAAAAAAAAACGGGTATTCAACATACAAAACAGAAGGTCAACAACTAGCAGTAAGGGCTTGCCTTACTGCTAAAAAAGGGTCAACTATTTTTGTAAACCTCCCAACTGGATGTGGCAAAACCCTAATTGTCCACTCGTTAGTTCTCTTTCAAAGAAAGTTTTCCAACACGATAGTTTTAATGCCTACTGTAGGATTGGCGATAGAGCAGGCTCAGAGAATGAGTGAGTTATTACCTAATTCTTCACAAGAGAGTTTCTGTTGGCATAGTGGTTTAGACGAGAATGAACGCAAGAAAATACGGAGTGACCTACTAGCGGGGACCCAAAACGTTCTATTCACATCTCCTGAAGCCCTCACAACTAGCTTATTAAATACCTTGTTTATACTTGCTAAAAAAGGGCAGTTGTCAGACTTAATTATAGATGAAGCGCATCTCATAGACTCTTGGGGTGCCAACTTCAGACCAGAATTTCAAAAGTTCGGAGCGCTAGTTTCTTCTCTCCGAAAAGTAACGACTACTCCCTTTAATCTAATATTTCTATCGGCCACCTTTACACAAAACAATATAGAGAAAATACATAAAATCTACGGTGAACCAAGTTCCTTGCCAACTATAATTAATGGTAACTTTTTGCGACCCGAAATCAAAACCTCATTTGAAAAGGTTCGTTTACAAGATCACTTTTCAACGATATTCACAAAAGCTTTGAAATTTCCAAAGCCCTTAATTATCTATACAACTAAAAAAGAAGATTCAAATCATATATTTAAGTATTTCAAAAGTCTGAAAATTAAGAGGATCGCACTATTCACAGGCGAAACTTCTTACAAAAATAGAATGGAAGTGATCAGTGGATGGCAGAGTGATGAGTACGACATCATTGTTGCAACATCAGCTTTTGGTGTAGGGATGGACAAAGATGATGTTAAATCTGTTTTGCATGTATCAATGCCAGAAAACATTGATAGGTACTATCAAGAAATTGGCAGGGCCGGGCGAGATGGAAAAGCAGCAACAGCTCATCTGATTTATCATGAGCAGCAACTAGATACCGCTCAAAGTTTAAATAGTGACAAAATCATTACTATAGAAAAAGGGTTGAGTCGATGGACAGATATGTGGAGACAAAATCAAGAGCCACGCCATTCATTTTTTAATGATAAGGGTTTTTACGAACTAAATGTCGGTCTCTTTGGAAATAATTTAGCGAAAAAAACCGCAACAAATGCAGATTGGAATTGGGCTACTTTGTTATTTTTGCAAAGGAATGGTGTAATCAGAATTTATTACGATATCCCTGAAACAACTACAATTAACGAAGATGGTTCTGTAACTCAAGCTGATTCAGACTATTGGAAACATTATCAAGAAAAGATAATTGTGGAATTAGTCGATCCTAGAGTTAGCAACAAGACTTTTTGGGAGAATGAACTTAAGGCATCAAGAAGCAAAGAACTCGATATGCAACATAAAAGGTTCGATGAGTTACGAAACTTATTTACATCTTCTGGCATTCCACTGTGCGAGCGTTTAGCTAGTTATTACTCAATTTTTAATCAGCGGCCAGAGAGAGCATGTCGCGGATGTCCTGGTTGTATTGGCTTTTTACCAACATTGGGAACAGCCCCGACTATACAGAATTTTGAGCCCGAAGTGACCGCTAATGACGATATAGAAAAACTCCTTTCAATCGATAATGTCTGCGCCGTATTTTTTGAAAAATCGGAACCGTACAATACTAGTTGGCATTGGGCACAGCTAGTGAAATCGCTCGTTGAAAAAAAGTTAATTACACGGATTGTTAGTGATGAAAGCACCCTTTTAGAAATACAAGAAAATCTTCCTCCTGGTTTTACACACTTTTGGATCTCTGAATCAAACGCAGATAATCAAAGCGACTGGCCCTCTCTCTTTTTATATAAAGATAAAAGCATCGTGCATCTGCCTAAACTGCAAGAACATTTAACAGTTGTAGTCGCAGATAAGAATGCAAAAGAGAATTCATCAAGCCTCAGAAATTGGTATCAAAACAATCATGATTCAATATCCCTGAATAACTTCAAACTACTAGTGGGTATATAACGATGTCGGTTATCAACAACGCCAATCCCGGAAGCCATATTGCTTCACTTATTTTTATTGACCGTTTATTAATCAGAAGAATAAAAAAAGGGGTGCCTGAATATCTAACTTTTGAAGATATACTTGATAAGTATAGACCCGATTATCTATTTAGAGCTGAAACAAAAGAAGACAATGGTGACTTTAAATTTATGGAGAATCCATACAAAAAACTCAGAGAATCTTTGAATTTTTGGTCAGATTTAGGGTTATGGGAACGAAGTAACGACAAAATTCGAGCCAAGGATACTAATGCTTCAGAGCTAAATCTACCTACTCGATTATGTGAATGTATATTTGATAAAAAAGTGGATGTTATTGATGGCAATGGTATCGAACCTCTTATTCGTTCAATGGCGCTCTTTCTATCGCTCGGTCAATATACGCTTGTTGGAAATAAACCCTTTAAATCAACAGATATAAGTAGTATCGCTTCAAAATATTTTCCAAGCGTTTCAGAAAATCAAACTCGTTTAAGTATAAACAACTCAGACAGTCCAGTATTGACCGGTTATGGATTATTTTTGGGTTTTTTTGAAAGGCTTGATAAATCTCATTTCACTGTTGACCCAACGCGTCTTTTAAAGCCATTTATTCAGAAAGTGCTTTCGAAAGAGACCGCAAGAGATTGGCTTTCAATAAATGAATTCTTGATCGCGTTAAGTGAAGAAATACCTGTAGTTGATGGTGGCGAATATAGAATAACCGTAGAAAAACTAATAGAAAAAAAACAAAGTGAATGGACTAAACAACAAAGTCACCAAATTTCAGCAAGCCTTTCAATTGCGCTTCATAGACTAAAAGTAGATAGAACGATAAAACTAGATAATAAATCTGACTCCGAATCAGCAATGGATATGGTTTTACCAGGGAATACAGTAGAGCCGATAAGTCACATTAAATTGGGAGATATGTAATGGGACTAGAGTATTACTGGCCTAAAAAAGACAACGTATTAGCCTGCATAAAAACAGAAGCAGAAGAGTTATCTGAAGAGACTTTACTTGCAGTTCATGAGCCAATGCAGTTAGTGAAGTTTAGCCCAAGTACTGATGATGAAATCGCTTCAGAAAACGATTTACTGAAACACTTTTTGCAAATTGACCGCCCGATTCCAATTGTTGCTGATGCGGGCTTAGGTAAATCTCATTTAGTCAGATGGTTACATGCGAAATTAAAAACACAAGAAATCGTAAAAGAACAAAAATGGCAGATTGTCCGAATACCGAAAAACGCTAGTCTTCGGCAAACCCTTCATCTTCTCCTAAAAGGCTTAGAAGGCGATGTTTTTGAAAGTGCAAGAAAAAAAATTGACGAGGTAGGAAGCAGCCTAGTAGCCAAAGAAGTAGCAGACCTTTTTGTTACTTTCTTAAAACATCGCATAGAAGAAATAGGTGAAGAATCAAAAAATACTATGCGCAGTATTGGAAGAGATGGGGACCCGGAACAATTAAATAAGCTGAGGGAAAGAGCAAGCATTGCGGGTATGCTTCCTTTACTGGTAGACGACGTAGAATTTAAAAGGCACTTAATACATCCCGAAAGCTATGTTTATAAAATTGCTACTAGGTGGATAAAAGGAGTTTCTGAAAAAGAGTTAGAGTCTAAGGAGTTTGAACTATCTATCGCAGAATTCGAAAAAATCATCAATAGCTTTAGTATTGACGACCTATCTATCACTAGTAGAAAAGCCATTAAATCGCTTCAATTGGACACTGTCGCAGATAAGAGAATTAAAGCGCTCCAAGTAATAAATGATGGAATTATCAAAGCAACGCAAACAACTTTCCAACAATTGTTTCAGTTTAACAATGGTAATTTTCAAGACCTTTTCAAGGAAATTAGAAGGCATTTAAAATCTTTGGGTAGAACTCTAGTAATCTTAGTCGAAGACCTTGCTGCTGTATCAGCGATTGAAGATGTATTAATAGACTGCTTACTTGAAGAGGCACAAGATGAACTATGTACTCTGAAGTCTGTACTTGCTGTCACAAGCGGTTACTCTGGTTACACCAAGCGTCAAGCAACTATCAGAACACGGGCAAGATTTGAGTGGCAGATACGTAATAATAATGGTACTCAAGAAAGTATACAAAACAGAATTGTAGACTTCTGCAGTAGATATTTAAACGCAGCAAGGCATGGGAATGCTGAATTAAAAAATATAGTGCAAGACAATTTGCAATCAGACACTGTAGCCATTTGGAATACCCAGCTTGATGAAGTAGAAGCGAATCAACTTGAAGCCTTTGGTCAATCTTCTATTGGTATTCCGCTATTTCCATACAACAGACAATCAATAATCAGGCTTTCATCTTGGTACTGTCGAGATAATACAAATGAAATAGTGTTTAATCCTAGGGATATACTAAATGACATTTTACTTAATATATTAAGGGATCATCGAGAAGACTTTCTAAATGGTAAATTTCCCTTAAATGTAGAGTTAAAGGAAAGACGGCCTTCCTTAATCGATGGTATAAATCAACTTGCATTAAATTCTCCGGAACAAGCAACAAAGCTTGCTATGATTTGGTCTGATGTGAGGTCTGTGGGCGAACTTTCCTCTTCAACTCCTAAAGAAATTGCACAAGCCTTTAACTTAGAAGACTTCGCAGAACGCTTTGGAACAAATATAAATATTGAACCTAACCCTAAACCTGATTCACCTAAAAGAAAGGGTAATACGCCAACACCATTTGAAAATAAACAAGACGACTTAGAAGCTGAATTATCTGCTTGGTTTAATAACGAAACAAAATTGTCGCAAAAATATGCAAATCACTTCAGGACACAGTTGTATGAAATGATAAAAGAGCATTCACCGACTGATTGGTTTGGATTTAAGAACAGCAAAATTTTTGGAAAAGGTAATACTAAAAACGATGTATTCGAATCTACGCTTAAATCTGGCTCGCGATACTTAATTTATATTCCCGGTTCGAATACAAACGAAAAAACAAACATTATTGAATTTTGTACCGAAGATGCTTTTTTTGGCGGAAACGAGAATTCCGCAATGTTACAACGAACTGCTCTATCAATCCTTAGATATAGACTTAATAACTCAGTAGATGACCAGAAGAGTGGATGGAAGTACCAACAAGGATTTGAAGATTATACATATTATAAAAACTTTGAATCCAATTGGGTTTCATCCCAAATAAGAAAAATCGTCAAAACTGTACAAAAAAATTATTTAGTAGAAGCAGTTGCAAAACATACCGCCTTGCAGGAAGGGCTTGGCTTAAAAGTTAAAAAGGATATTCTCGATACTTTTTTAATGAAAAGTGTTCACATTGAAACCGCAAGCGGAGAACCCTTGAATGAAAGCTTCAGAGAATATAGAACTGCACTACTTGAAGAGTGGAATGCAAACCAAAGTGTGTGGAAAGATCTTCTGTCCATAAGTAACGTTGCAATAGATCGAGATAACTTTGACATTGCCTTAAAACAAGCGAAGAAAAAAGAAAACAATCTACTACCGAGTAATCTTCGAAGACTAAAAGATACTGCGATGAAAGAACTGAAGCCTATTCTTTCAACAATCAAGGAATACTTAAGCGAAACAGAAAGTATAGAAGAACTAAATGGTATTCTCGATGATATCTTAGACTCATATAAGGTGTCTGAAAAACTAGGTTTGTATCCTCAGAATTTGCTTACTTTCAAAACGACG
This sequence comes from Glaciecola sp. SC05, assembly GCF_041380235.1. NCBI lineage: Bacteria > Pseudomonadati > Pseudomonadota > Gammaproteobacteria > Alteromonadales > Alteromonadaceae > Glaciecola > Glaciecola sp. SC05. The sequence continues at coordinate 42,068 of NZ_JBGIYY010000024.1, read as the reverse complement.
AAGCAGCATATCACCAAGCTAAAAGAGAATCTAAAATGGGCACAGTTGAAAGACATTATACAATTGCAATCAACAAGTGAAGACAGGAGGGAAATGGAGGTATTGTCTAATATCGATGGTTCAATGATTGACAATATTTACAATGTGCTTACCCAGTGGTCAGATTTTATAAAGGCGATAAGTCCAACTATAAAACAACGATTAAGTTCGATTGATGAGCAGCACATAGAAGAGTTAAATACCGCTGTCCTACAAAGCAATATAAAAATCGAACATGCATTCAGCGAACTTAAAAAGTTCAAAGGTGAGGAGTCATGAGTAACCTTTCAGTTCAGGTCAGCAACTTCAAAAGACAACTAAATAGAATTAGAGACGATCAAAAACATGAGATAATTATCGAAAGCACTAACATCATTGTTCGAGAACTAAAAAAGTTATCCTCAACTTTAAGTTCACAGTTGCAATTTTTAAATGCTATTAGCTTTATAAATCGCCGATACGAAAACTCACCGTCACACAGCGAGATTTTCGACAATAATAGTGACTACAATGCTTATGTCGGAATGTTATCGTTTAAAGAAGAGCTTTCATCAAAATTAGAGTTAGTTATTTCTAAATTCGAAACGTTTCGTAAAGACTGGGAAGCACTTGAGTATAAAGTTCAGCAGCAAGAGTCATATACTGATGCGAGAGATATGTTAAGTTCACTAATTAGTACTCTTTCAGACAACAACAGCGAACACTGGAACAAGTGGTTAGCAATAATAGATGCAGAAATTAAAATAGAAGATGAATTTTTAGAAAAACAAAAATACAACCCTAGTCAATTAGTAAATTACAACGAGTTTCACTCTAAGTCCTCCTCATTTAAAAATAAGCTTAAAGAGCGGGAGAAAACCCAAGAACTGGCTCAAGATATTCAGCGCCTGGCGAATGAATTAGCTGATATTAAGGCCAATTTTGATCTTTCTGACTTTCCAAAAGAGGTAGAAAGATTTTTTAAATCTGTAGATAGCAGGTACGAAACTGCAACGCTTGAGCATCTAACTCCAGAGGTTTTGAAGTGGATGACTGAACACAACTACTTAAAAAACTTTAAGATAGAGCGCAAATAGGAGCGCTTTTTCAAACATGATAGATAAACAAGAAATACAAAAATGCTTAGATGCAATTGAGGAGAAGGAATATAAACTCCTTGCATGGGGCGATACAAACGTTCAGCACACCGAATCTGAATTAATAAACCTATTTAATAATGTGTCTTCAAATGCTTCTGTCGCTTTATTTCATGAGTTACGAAAGCGAGCCTTGATTGTACCTGTTCCATCTACTATTGGAGAGACCTTTTATCGTAGTCGCATGGCAGAAACGGTAAATCTAAGTAAGAAGCTTCGTCAATGGTTTCATAAACAAAAAATTCAAAACACAAAGACTCTTGTTTCTGACTTTAGATTTGTTCGACGCCCTAGATTTTATCCAAAAAGAGAGCTTGAATCTCATTTTGTTATAAATGAGATAAGCCAAAGAGTTCAATTAGGCGATAGTCAAAAAGAAACGTTACACCAAATTTTGGGTGATAATAAGGAGTTTAAGTTATCAGGATTCCAGGTCAGAGCAACAGAAAGAATATTGAGTGCCTTATTAAATAAGACTCGCAATATGTCCTCTGGAACGATCGTCTGTTCTGGTACTGGTAGCGGTAAAACTCTTTCGTTTTATATGCCCGCAATCTCGAACCTTGCGGAAAATTTGATATCAGACTCTTCTTGCAGAGTGAGAATATTAGCTATTTACCCGCGAAAAGAACTGTTAAAGGATCAATTTAGAGAAACATATCAACAAGTGAGAAAGCTTGACAACTTTTTGCAAAATAATGGCTCACGAAAAATTCGAATTGGAACGTTGTTTGGCGATACTTTTAATGCGGACTATTTGAAGAATGAGATGGCTAAAGGTGGTGCGATTTATGACATTCTAAATTGTAAATGCGGTGGTCAACTCGTATGGCGAAAAGAGAATTACGAAAGAAAGGAAGAGACCCTTGATTGCAAACGATGTAATCGCAGCATTGATCCTACAGAACTTTCAATTACTAGACAGTCAACACCGCCTGATATCTTATTCACTACAACAGAGATGTTGAACCAACACCTTGGTAATTCTAACTACAATCATCTTTTCGGTGCTCGGTATGGCCAATCAATTCCTCTAGTGCTGCTAGACGAAGTCCATACATATGAGGGGTCCACCGGCGCACAAACTGCTTACCTATTAAGGCGGTGGGTGCAAAAAACGAATGCACGACCACACTTTGTTGGCTTGTCGGCCACACTTAGCAATGCATCGAAATTCTTCGCATCTTTTGTTGGTATTCATGAAAATTTAGTAGAGCAAATTGAACCGACCCCCTCCGAAATGATAGAAGAAGGTGCAGAATATATGCTTGCACTGAGGGGTGATCCAGTCTCGCAAACTGCTTTGTTGTCAACTTCAATACAAGCAATAATGCTATTAAGAAGGATGTTGGATAATGAAAACAATGTAGTTTCTGAGGGAACTTACGGAACAAAGTCTTTCGTATTTACCGACGATCTAGACGTAAATAATAGGCTCTTCGAGATGATCGCCGATGCGGAAGGATGGGATCACGGATTTGGTAATCTTAGCCCAAGCAAACCACCACTCGCATTTCTAAGGAGTAGTTCTCATCCCGAATTCAGCCAACAAAAAAACATTCTTCGTCAGCTAGGGCAAGACTGGTCGTCAGCTGAATCTATTGGGCACAGAATGGATGAACATGACAGAGCTATCGTGTCGAGAACATCGAGTCAGGATACCGGGGTCGATACTAACGCCAATGTTATAATTGCTACTGCCTCGCTAGAAGTTGGTTTTAACGATGCAAGTGTTGGTGCAGTGATACAACATAAAGCCCCCCGTGGAATGGCTTCCTATGTTCAAAGAAAAGGAAGAGCAGGAAGGTCAAGAGGTATGCGCCCTTGGATGGTTACTGTTTTATCTGACTACGGTAGAGACAGGGTTGCATTTCAGCGCTATGAAAGCCTTATAGATCCAGAGATAAAACCTAGCAAGTTACCTATAAAGAACAGTCACATTCAAAAAATGCAAGCTTGCCAGGCCACACTTGATTGGTTGAGCAATAAGGTTGGAAAAGGCAATATCTGGTGGAGTCTTAAAAATCCTGAAGGAAAGCAAGATAATCAGCTTTTTATAAAATTGAGGAATGAAGTTAGCAAATTAATTGAAAGTGAGAGTGCAATAAAAGAGTTGAAAAACTACTTGTCTTCATCACTAAAAGTCAGTCTAGATACGGTTGAGCGAATATGTTGGCAAGGGCCAAGATCACTGTTGATGGACTTTATTCCTAGCCTGCATCAGAAACTTTCGACCAACTGGGCTTCAAATGGGCAGGAATGGAATTCAATAAGCAAGCAAGGGTCACCTTTTCCTGAATTCTTTCCTGCTACATTATTTAGTGAGTTAGTTCTACCTACCTTAGGAATTCGAACCTTAAGAGGTCCTCAGGACAATCGAACTGAAGAATGGGAAAGTCTTGGTTTCTTTCAGGGGTTAAAAGAATACGCTCCAGGAAGGATTTCGAAAAGATATGCTTTGAACAATCGGTTTGAAAGCGATTGGCTGGCTCCAAACAACTTCGAAATTGCTCCCGACGTCGAAACTGTTGTTGATTTTGAGGTAGTTGAAGCATTTGGGGAAGATCGTCTTCACTTAAAATCAATTCTTGATGAAAACGGTTCTTATATTGAAGTTTTTAAACCTTCTGAAATTCTAACGTCTCGGGTTTTGAACCCCTCAATAACTGAAACATCGAATGCCTTTTTACTTTGGTTTTCTGACTTTGCAACTATAAATAGCGGAGTTACTCATCAAACTCCAACCAGTTCAGAATGGAATGGGATTCTTCGCGACGTTACTTTTTTCAAGCATGACCAGACCTCTCCGATTGAATTAACTCGATACACTAAAGGCTCAAATGCCGTTATAAACTTTAAGACTGGCGCTAGTTCAAAAGTTAAATTTTCTTGGAAGGATAATGGAAAAGATGTTGGCATAGGAACAATACTTTATGTAGATGGTATTAAATGGGGTTTTAATATTCCTAAGGAAAATCTTCTTACTATCTTGCAAGATAAAAATGTTGCTGACAGTCTTCGACTTACCTATACAGAATGGGGCTTCAAACATTCACCTTTATTTAAGAACGAATTTATCGGTTCTTGGATATTTGAATGCATCTTGAGTTCAATACTTCTTATTGCAAAGAGTAATCGTCAATCGATAAAAGAAGTAGTGTCGAATATTCATTGTGACGAGAGCATGGAGATAGTTTTGCAGGCTCCAGTAGAATTATTTCAACTCAAACAAATTGATGAGGACGCGTCGGAAGAACAAGCTCTCCAAACAGAAATATATGAATTTTTAAGTTTTACTGAAAACCTAGAAAAAATTAAACATCTACTTGAGCCTCTCTATTCTGACATGAAAGGTGATTCCTTCTATTCCTGGGCATCAGAGGTTCTCTCATCGACGCTCTCAGGTGGAATATCAAGCTTGGTTAACACCCTTTTACCTGACGTCGCAGAAGGTGATATAAACGTAGATAGTAAATGGGACAACGACGAGTTAACTATTTGGCTAACGGAAAGTGAGGCCGGCGGTGTAGGAATAATTGACAGATTAGAGGAAATCTTCATCGCAGATCCATTGAATGTTCTAAATCATCTGACTCATTGTTTTGAAATGAGTGAATATGAGCAAGTTAATTATGATATTCACCAATTGTTGAAACAACTATCAAGCAGTTATGATTTAAAGGCTAAGGTAAGAGAATTTAGAGAATCTGCCAAGTTTAATTCACGCCTAAAATCTCTGAAGTCCTTAAGAGAATCTATTTCCCAACTAGGTATCACACAAACTCATAGTTTCAACAGTATTCTACACACTAGAATTCTTAAAGCAGGTAGTCGAGAAGCCGACGATCTTAAGTCTTTGAAATGGTTAGATGAATGGGAAGAGTTAGAAAAAAGAGTAGCATTCGAAGTTCCGCTCGTATCGATAGCCTACATACTAGCTAGAGACTCTGACGATCCTGTTGAAATCAATAGAAATAAAAACCTAGTCATTGGTCAACTTTGGCCTCGTGGAAATATAGTAAGAAACTCTTCATTGCAGTTTTATAATAGGTTTGCGGCCAATAAACAACTCTTTGAACGTAAAATTATTTATCAAATGGTTTCTAATAAAGTTGAGCATGTTGAATATACAGAATCTTGGTTGGATGATATTTCCACCATATTGTCGTCATCGACTCAAGGAAAAGCTGAACTTCGTCTGCATATGGATAAAGTTGCAGATATAAATCAAATTCTTTGCCAAACAAACCTTAAAACCATCGACTACCACGGTTTACTTTTTCATATGAGAGTTTCTAAAATCAAACGACAAGAAAACTATATATCTATTTTTGTAGAGATGGCGGAAACTATTCAATGATTGTTTCAAAAACACGCGATATCGTAACAAAGACACCTCTCGGAAAACGCCAACTTAGAGAGGTACTAAGTAGTACGTTTGCGGGCCTAATAGTTGCGCCAGAAGAAATTTGGTTGGTTACGGCTTGGCTCACAGATTTTGATGTTTTAGACAATCGCTCGGGCAATTGGAACTTTTTGAATCCAGAATGGGGGCCCAAGGTCGTTACATTTTTGGATTTATTAGAATATAGCGCTGAACGAGGCTGTAAACTCAACGTCGTTGTTAAAAAGGATAAGATTAACGAGAAATCTGTCTTTAGACTTAAAACAAATTTAAAAGCGATTAGTGACTTTCAAATTTTAGAAACCGACAATTTGCATAAAAAAGGCTTCTTAACTCAAACATGCTTTTTAAAAGGGTCGATGAATTTCACATATAGCGGTGCAAATTTAAATGATGAATTAATATCACTCACGTCCGACCGAAATGAAATATCAAACATGAGGATCGAGTTTAAAAATGATTATATTTTTACATACGCCTCAAACAACAATTCAAGCCACGGAAAATCAGTTGTAGAAGAGCCTCCAGTTGATGATGAGGATGACTATGAATTCCTCTAACTACCCTCAATGGTTTTATTCTTTCTTTAGTGCCGAGAATGAGATCTCATTTGATAAACCTAATACACACGGAATATTAAACTCTATTTCGCCATTGTTTTTAAAGGCGACAGACAACTTAAACACACACTATCCTTTTTTCTTAGCTTCTTACTCGAATAGCAAACTCTACTTCTATGGATTTGCGCACTCGAAAAAAGATTTGTTGGAATTAAAAAATAGTCTTCATTTTGCTTTAGGTACATCGCATACGTCAGCAACCCGAGTCATAAATTCACCGGAACTGAATTTTGAAGAAGAAGCTATTGATAATTTTATAGATGGAATACTCAAGTTTGAGTTTAATTTTTCCAATAACAACGCAAAAAACCAATCAAGTATAAACTACGTCGTTACAACGCTTGGTCAAGTTCAAAAGAGATTTGAGCACCGCCCTGTCTTCAATATTAAGTCGAAGAGACCTGTAGGTAGGATTCTCCGAGACTTTTTCATATCCCTGGACCAGAAAGAACACTATTTAATCGATGAGTATAAAGAAGAGTTGAGGAGCGCTCAGGGATTAAGCCATCGTAATTTCGTGGGTATTGAATTACAAACATTTGCTGCCAAAGAGGAGTGGGAAAAAGTATTTCAACACCCCTCTTTTTCTGATTATGTCAATGGTATTATACCAAGCAAAATTTACCTGGTAATCATAGAGGCACTTGCTAAAAGCTGTGAATTGGATTTGGGAAATCTGTCTGATTTTAATTTTGAAAATTTACTTACGAAATTAGACCCATACGCACCTTTGTTAATAAATAAAGCTTCGCTGCCAAAGAATCAATCGTTTGAACCTCAATGGAAGTCTTGGATAATTTTCAATCTCGTACTGGGCTCAAAGAATCTAAGTAGCAATCTTCCTGACTTTATCGATAAAGAATGGTTTGATGTTACATATCAGCAGATAAAAGCTTCTCGCATCGAGATGGAAGTAAGGGAAGGCTTCTCCTCCGAATTAAAAACTTTAATAAAAAATGACAAAACTCTCGAAGCAGCAACAAAGTTGCTTAAATATAGCAATAATGCTCCATCTCTTGAGATCCCTGAGATTGTAGATTGGCTAAACGAATTACCTGCAAAAGTGACAAAGCAAGTAAAGTCCATTGGTCCTCTAAGACAAAAATGGAATCAATTGGAAGACTTCATTTTTGATGCTGGACCAGTGGAACAAATCACTGATGATAGTAAACAAGAAGAAATATCTGCTCAAGTTACATGGGATGCCTGGTTTAGTAGCCACACAGAAATCAGCACAGATGTGCTGCTAGAGAGTGATGAGTCTGGATTTGACATTAAGCATATTACCGAGAACATAAAGAAAAGTAGTAATGCAGAAAAAATAAGGGATATCACCCCAACCCTTATGGAATGGATTCAAAATAAAAATAAAAAAACAAACGCTGCATTTTGGTTATCACTTATTGAAATAATTTCAATTGATGACCAAACTTCATCAGGTACTATCCTGCTATTAAAAGAATTGATCTTTAAATTACTTGAGGTTCCTCATTCTTCTGATGAATATAACGAGGCCTTATGTGGATTTGAGCTTGGAATAGAGGCTGAATTAAGCATCCGATCACTTCCTCATATCGTCGAATTCCTAGAGCGACTGCACGACTTTTCAATCAAGGATGAAAATAAGTTAACGTTTGAGATTTGGCCAAAAGTTCGAGGTTTTGCAGAACGAAACTGGGTAGACATCGATATTGATCAGATATCTGTATTATTGTGGCTTGAGAAAAGACTTTCCGCTGATACACAGATACTAAAAGGCTTAGAGCCAACTAATTCACATAAGGAACTAGCGGGTAAAAGAGAATTGAAAGGAATCAAAGTTGCAATTTCAACGCTGACAGAGAAAGCAGGAATAAGAGCCGCTGAAATATTGAGAAGTCAGTTTGAAGGTGTAGAATTTATCTTAAATCATGACAAAGTAGCGACTGATAAATTAACAAATCTTGCCAAGACCTCAGACTACTTCATTTTTTGCAATAAAAGCGCTGCTCACCAAGCATATTATGCGGTTAAAGATATTACTAAAAATATTATATATGTTGATGGAAAAGGAAGTTCTTCCATTGTAAGGGCTTTTTTAAAAGGAATTATCACTTAACAGTAAATATTAATCAGAAAGGCTAACTCAAAAGGCCTGTGCTCAACAATTAAATCGAACCGAAAGTTATAGCTGAACTAGATAAAAGCAGGATTGTGAATATGAATGTTGATGAAATCAATGTTAGAAGGTATATAGATAATAAAAGATGCTTCAACGATACAGTTTGTGATAACCCAATGATGATATTCCATGGGACATCTAATATTTTTGAAGAGAGCATAGAGAAATTAGGATTAAACGCCAGTACCGATAAGGTAATAAACCTATCTGAAATCCAAACTATAATAGATTTATTCAAAAGGCTAAAATGGTATGGGGAAAGTCCCGCAGGGTTTAGCGTGTTGAGTGCATATTCACAAAAAGATTATGAGACTATCACGGTAGAACAGGCCCCAATCTTCTTTGCAGAATCCTCTTATCGGGCGTCTTTGTATGCTACCAAAGACTTTGCTGGTGGGGAGTCGGTGAGAGCAGCATTTTATGCATTAGAAGACTTGAAAAAATTCATTTCAAATAAAAGTTTGCGAGACAATCATTTTGAGGATTTAAAAAAAGACAGGAACAAATGGGGAAAAACAGCGCACCCTTCATTTCTGAAACAATTTGAACCAGAAATCGGGTTGGACGAATTGAACGAGTCATTTAAGCTTCTTCAAGAACTAAAGGACCGAATTGCTGACCTACGGGCTCAATATGAATATGGTATTATTTATGCGGTTGACGCCTCAATCGACTCGCAGTTAATTAAGTCTTTAGAGTTGCTTAGAGGAAATGGAATTCGAACATTCAGCAAAGTAAGTAAGGCATCCCTAGCAGCGAAGTGTATTTTTAACAAACCTTTAAAAATAGCAGATTACGAAGAAGATCCAGATCGTCTTTCGTTTATTTCAAAACCTAATGGATTATTTCAAATCATTAGACCAAAAATGTAGCTGTTTCATTTCGCCGAATAAATTTTGACACTGTTTTGTCACGCTCCTGTCACAAACTTCAAAACACGAAATTGAACGAAAGCAAAAAGTACTCATCTGCTAAGCGATGTAAATGACTAATTTAGCGAACTATGCGTTAAATTAAGTCCGCGCATGAATTTTTCAATAGGATTTAAAAACCTAGGAAGTGGCGCTCCCGGCGCGATTCGAACGCGCGACCTACGGCTTCGGAGGCCGTCACTCTATCCAGCTGAGCTACGGGAGCATAAACTTTTGTTGTGGCGTTTTTGACTGTTACCCTCAGTTGTCACCGTTGCCATGAGTACTGCCTTCGGAGGCCGGTACTCTATCCAGCTGAGCTACGGGTGCTTTTTTAACGACGCGAATGTTACCACACCAATCCATTAAATTTTAGTATTATCCAACTCTGTCGATACCTTATTATTAAACAATCGATGAAAGCGAAAGCAAAGTACATAACTGTGCTTTTTTATCGATGCAAACAATATAAATGAAGAAGCATAGGCCGATATTTAACGCCATATATTATCTCCGAGCGTTACCGCTGTCATCCTAGCTAAACAGGTAAACTGTTAATCATCTTCAACATTTTGTTGTGATGCATGACGATGTCGTTATAATCAGGCGTTAAATTTATAGTATTGCTTGTTTGCAGGAGATATTTGTGAAAGTAAGAGCTTTTATAGCATTAGTAGCAACCGGTCTATTTTTAACCGGCGCCGTCGCTCAGACTCTGAACGAAGACGAAATTAAAGAACGCATCATGCCCGTTGGCAAGGTGAAAATAGCGGGCGCAGTAGACGCAACTGCTGCGGTAGCGGGTCCCCGTACCGGTGAACAGATTTATCAAGCAGCTTGTACAGCCTGCCATGCGGTTGGTGTATTAGGTGCTCCAAAAACAAAAGTAGCAGCTGATTGGCAACCACGTTTAGACGAAAAAGGTTACGACCTAGTTTGGAAAAACGCGATAAATGGAATTAATGCAATGCCGGCTATGGGTGCATGTGGCGACTGTACTGATGACGATATCAAGTCAGCCATTGATTACATGATCGAAGGTATTTAACACATATACCCTTGTACCTTTGATCACCAACTTAAGAGAAACATTCTCGATGCAGAGACTTGAAGTTGTTGGTGAGCTAAGCGAAACAGAGCTCCGCGCTATTGTGCCGGAGCTCCAAAGTTTGACCGAAAGGTACAAACGCGCTGAAAGGATACAAAAAGCCCTGTTTCGCATCAGCGAACTGTCTAGCTCTGCGGTTAACTTAGATAGCCTGTATTTGTCAGTACATGACATCGTGCGCGACTTTATGACTGCCGACAACTTCTTTGTTGCCTTCCACGAAAAACAAGACGAACGACTCCGATTTGCCTATTTTGTTGATGAACGCGATGAACAGACTGTGCAGTCGATTTCTTATGAAAAAATAAAAAACGGCGTTACTGCACATATTTTGCGCAGCGGTGAGCCTTTTGTAATGACCCAAGAGAACTTTAGAGAGCTTGAGGCCAAGCACAACTTCGAAATATTAGGCACTCCACCGGTTGACCTTATAGGCGTCCCCCTAAAACGCGACAATGATGTAATCGGTGCGATGGTCGTGCAAAGCTACAACGAAAACGTGCGCTACAGTGCAGACGATCTCGAAATTTTGGTATTCATTTCCCAACATATTGTTACAACCGTCGACCGAGTAAAACACCGAGAACTCACTGAGTCTTTGATTCAAGAGCGCACCCACCAACTTCGAGAGGCCAATAAAGTTCTTGAAGATGAAATAAAAGAGCGTAAGCGCATTGAGGCATTACAAAATGCGCTGTTTGAAATCTCTGAGATATCTGCAACATCTGGCGTCGATATCGTCAAATTTTACAAGCGTATTCACGACATCTTACAGCGCCTGATAAAGGCACCAAACTGCTACATTGCAACGCTTGATCGCGAAACAGATATCTTGAGTTTTCCGTATTTTCTAGGTTTAAGCAGCGATTCAGCGGGCTCCCGTAAAATGGGTGACGGCCTCACCGAATACGTCCTTAATACCGGTGATGCATGTTTGTTCAATAGCGACAGGATCAATGACGCCAGAGCCAAACAAGAGATTGGCGCCGACGTCGCAAAAAGGATGATATCAGAAGGCAATTGCTGGATGGGCGCACCTTTATTTTTAAATCATCAAGTTGAAGGCGTGATTGCCGTGCAAACCTACGGTAACAGTGACGATTACGATGAAGACGATCTCGCTATTTTGCGCTTTGTGTCCCAACACATTGCGGTCTCTATGGAGCGCTTGCGCACCGCCGAAGACCTTAAAAACTATAACCGCCAGCTTGCTATCAAAGTCAAAAAGCGCACCGCGGAACTTAACCTCACCAATGAGTCACTGAAACGACAGATTGATCAACGTAAAGAAATCGAGTTAAAGCTGATACACGATGCGCACCACGACGCCCTTACCAGCCTACCCAACAGAGTGATGTTCAATAATCGCCTTGAACTGGCTATTTCAAGCAAGCGCAGACACGCACAACATAACTATGCCCTGCTGTTTATAGACTTAGACCGCTTCAAAAACATTAATGACACCATCGGTCATCACGCTGGTGACGAGTTTTTAATTGAAGTGGCAAAGCGCATCGATAAATGCAAACGCAGTCATGATTTACTAGCACGTTTAGGCGGCGATGAATTTGTAGTGCTAGTCGACAGCTATATCAATATGCGTGACGTTGAAATAGTCGCACAGCGCATTGTTGATAGTATTAGTCAGCCTTTTATAATCGAAAATAAAGAAGTCTTTTCTGGTGCAAGTATCGGCATTACTGAACTGTCAGAAGACTATATTAGTGCAGACGACGCGCTGCGCGACGCTGATGCAGCGATGTATCAAGCTAAGCATCTTGGACGCAACCGCTTTGTATTGTTTGATGTCAGTATGCGCAATCAGCTGGTTGAAGAAATTGAACAAGAAACTGAATTTAGAAGAGCCTTCAACTTAGGCAACTTTAGCTGCTATTTACAGCCCGTAGCAAACCTTCAAACCGATGAAGTGCTTTACTATCAAAGCACTATGCAGTGGCAAACCGACACCGGTCATGTAGTCAAAGATCATGCGTTTTGGAGTTTGGCGGAAAAGTGTGGACTGTCTTACAGTGTCAATCAGTTGCTTATGGATCTCAGCTTTAAACAGTTGCATAAATGGCGATTAGACCCTGAATGGAAAAATCAAAAAGTGGGGATGAGTCTTTCAGTTGAGCATTTACTGCATCAACAGTCTTTACAAAGTTTAGTCCAGCTTATTGAATGGGCCGAAGTTGATAGCGAGCTCCTAGTCATCGAGCTCTCTGAAAGCTCGTTAGGAAAATACAATAAATACCTCCCTGACATTTTAGAGCAGCTTCATGACATGGGCGTGAGCCTGGTGTTAGACAACTTTGGTAGCGAAACCGCTTCACTTTCTTATTTGTTTAAATATGACTTTGACTACCTAAAGTTAAATGAAAATTTAACCAATACCATCGTAATGTCAGATAAGTACCATAAGCTGGTTCAGTCAATCATCATGACCGCGAATAATGCAGGTATGGAAGTGATCGGCGACGGTGTTTATGACGAAGACACCAAAGAAGAGCTAAATGCTATTGGTTGTCATTATATTCAGGGCAGTTTAGTGGGCAAAGCTCGCCAAATGTAGCAAACAGCTTCAATCGTTAAATATATTTTTCAAATTTGAGATACCTTTTTGCGCCTTTTGTTTTCGCTGCGCATCGGAATCTTGGCGTTTTTGCCACTCCCATTCTACGTCGTCATGCGGCAGCTCATACAAAAAACGACTAGGCTCAGGCTCAATTAGTTCGCCCATTTGCCGACGCTCTTTGGCAATCGTAAAGAACAGTCGTTCTTGAGCCCTGGTTAAGCCCACATAAGCAAGACGACGCTCTTCTTCGATATTGTCTTCATCGATACTGCTTTGATGCGGTAATAGGCCCTCCTCCATACCCACCATAAATACAAAAGGGAACTCTAGGCCTTTAGATGCATGCAGGGTCATCAATTGCACTTGGTCGGCATCGTCACCATCTTCACCTCTTTCCATCATGTCTCTTAGCGTCAATCGCTGCACAATTTCTGGTAGAGTCATGGCTGCCTGCAAGGCATCGCCTTTGAGCATATCCTGCACCCAACCAAATAGTGTAGATACATTGGCCATCGCCATTTCGGCGGCCTTAGGACTATTGCTTTGCGCGTATAGCCACTCTTCAAAGCCAAGCTTCTTAATGAAGTCTCTAAGAACTGCTACCGCATCGCCGCGGCTCATGTTGTCTTCTGTTTCTACCAACAAGCGCACAAATGCCTGAATACTTTGGTATACGTTTGATGGCAACGCGGTGCTTAGGCCCTTATGACACATTGCATCAAACAAACAGCACTGCTCTAAGTTAGCAAACTCACCTAGCTTCGCTAAGGTCGCTCGGCCAATGCCTCGATGGGGCGTATTCACGACACGAAGCAATGCGTTATCGTCGGCATGATTGGTCAATAGGCGTAAATAAGACATAATATCTTTGACTTCGGTGCGTCCAAAAAATGAAGTGCCGCCGCTGATTTTATAGGGGATGCGGTTTTTCATTAGCACTTTTTCAAAGACCCTCGACTGATGATTGCCTCGATATAAGATAGCGTACTGCTTATATTCAGTATCTTCCATAAAGCGATGGGCAAGCATCTCGGCAATGACCTTCTCCGCTTCATGCTCATCATTTTTAGCCACCAGTACTTTTAAGGCTTCGCCATACTGCAGATTTGAGAACAAACGCTTTTCAAACACGTGTGGATTATTTTGAATTAGAATATTTGCAGCATGCAAAATACGTCCTGAGGAGCGATAGTTTTGCTCTAGCTTGACCAATTTTAGGCTCGGAAAATCTTTTTGCAGCAAGAGTAAGTTTTTAGGCTGTGCCCCGCGCCACGAATAAATAGACTGATCGTCATCGCCCACCACAGTAAAGCGCCCACGCTCACCCACCAGCAGTTTTACCAACTGATATTGACTAGTATTGGTATCTTGATATTCGTCGACTAATAAATAACGAATTTTGTCTTGCCAGCTTTCAAGCACGCTCTCGTTACCTAAAAACAACAGAGTCGGAAGCAGAATTAGGTCATCAAAGTCTAGCGCATTATAGGCTTTGAGATGACGCGCATACTCCTGATAATATCCTGCCTGCTGCTGAGCATTTTCATCAGATGCATGTTTGAGTGCCAACTCGGGTAAGATCAGCTCGTTTTTCCATGCCGAAATGCGATTCAACAGTGCCTTTAGGGCGTCTTTGTCACCATCGTATTCATCTGCGGTCAGATCGGTCAATAACGACAGTGTATCTTTGTCGTCAAACAATGAAAATCCCGCCTTATACCCTAGCGTGGTGACATGTTTTTTAATGATATTCAGGCCGAGCGTATGAAATGTCGAGACCTTGAGGCCGCGGGAAGCCTTTTTACCCAATGTTTGCGCCACCCGCTCTTTCATCTCGCGAGCGGCTTTATTGGTAAAAGTCACTGCCGCAATTTGCGAAGGTTTATATCCGCAAACGTTCACCAAATAAGCGATTTTATTGGTGATCACCCGCGTTTTTCCACTGCCTGCTCCGGCCAACACTAAACACGGGCCAGATACATATTCTACCGCCGATTCTTGGGCCGGATTTAAACGCATGCAAGGTTACAACTTAAAAGAAAGCAAAACAGAGGACGATTATAACAAAAGAACGCGTATTTGAGACTGCATTATTTGTAAGTTCAGACTACAATGAAGATCGCAACGGCATTTAAGGAGCAGATATGTTAGATCCAAAGAAACTCGAAGAAATTGCAAAGAATATTTCAGCCGCGATCCCGCCTGGCGTAAAAAGCATGGCAGACGAAGCTGAAGGCCGGATTAAACAAGTCCTGCAGGCGCAGTTAAGTAAGCTCGATTTTGTTAGTCGTGAAGAGTTCGATATTCAAAGTCAGGTGCTTATTCGCACGCGCGAAAAACTTGAAGCATTAGAAGCGCGTTTAACGCAACTAGAGGGAGGCACTAACAGCGCAAGCGATGCCAAAGATGCGCCAAGCGAGTGATAGTGTTGCTCAGCAGACAGCGAACAGCCCTATTTTAGGGCTGTAAATTAGGTAGGTTACATCCCCACTCCCTTATAGCCATAGCCCCGCGAATATACCCAGGGCAACCGCTAATCCCACCCAATGATTATTTAAAAATGCTGTAAAGCATGCGGCTTCGTCGCGATCTTTAGTCTTTGTATATTGCAAAGCAAATAACACAACGGCAACGTTGACGCCTAAGTAAGCAAATAAACTTAGGTTGAGATGATGAAATACATAGCACAGCATTATAACCGCGGCCCCTTGCAGCAGCGCAATAGCGGTCAGGTCGTATTTTCCGAACAAGATGGCGGTAGATTTTATACCCACCTGCAGATCATCTTGACGATCAACCATCGCATATTGGGTATCGTAGGCAACGGTCCAACACAGATTGGCGGCATAAAGTACCCATATCCAAGCCGGAATGTGCTCAAGAATGGCCATTGCTGCCATTGGCATGGACCAGCTAAAAGCCGCGCCTAGCACCACTTGAGGCAAGTGAGTATAGCGTTTCATAAAGGGATAAACTGCGGCCAATAGCAGCGCGACAACAGATAGCGCAATAGTTTGCCAGTTTAAAGTGAGCACCAGTAAAAAGGCTAATATGATCAGCACGGCGAACAACTGTTTGGCTTCTTGCTCAGTTGCCTCGCCAGAGGCAAGCGGGCGTTGCTGAGTGCGCGTCACAGCGCCATCAACATGTCGGTCCGCATAGTCGTTGATCACGCAACCAGCGCTGCGCATTAGCACCACACCCGCTAAAAACACAATAGTAATATGCCAATCAGGTAGGCCATTGGCTGATAGCAGGAGCGCCCATACAGTGGGCCACATCAACAGATAAATCCCAATTGGCTTGTCAGCGCGCATCAATTGCCAATAGGCTCGTCGATTTTGCCAACTCAGAGCAATCATCTTAAGTCCGCATAACAGGGGCAATCTGGCAGAAACGCCTCGGCTACCAAAAGGGTATCTTGGTTAATGCTAAATACCGACCGACGCGCCCAGCGCTGGGGCATCGATGTTGTCGTTTGAAACTTCTGGTGAGTAAGGGGATGTTGCTGCAGGTAACCAATTTCAAAATCGCTGCGAATAAAGTTCGGATCGTTAAAAATGCGCTGCCCAAGAGGCTGATTGCCCAAGCTTGCCCAAGTGGATTGACACATATGATCGGGCAAAACCGAGCGTGCAAACACCCAAGGTTTGCCATCACCATATAAGATGACCTCTCTAATTTGCCACTCTTGGCTTTGGTGATTAGGTAAGGCTTGTTTTTCGGAAGGCTCCAACGGCAGTCGACTCTGTCCAAGCACTTCAAGCGTAAACTCAGTGCATAAGGCTTGTAAACGTTCGGTGAGCGAGCCGGTATTCAAGAGCCAGCTTTGCATATTGGCACTTAGTGGCTCAAATTGTTGGGCTTGCGCCCAATTTACCGCTAGCCCAAATGGGAAAATAGATTTGACTAACAAAGGTGAAGATTTCTTATTAGTTACCGATAACCTAAGTCTAACATAGTGAAAAACACAACCGTATGATCACATAGCAAAATATGGTTATTTGTCTCAGAGGATTTCAAAACAATGGCGAATACTTGGCAAAATGCACAGCGCTGGTGCTTAATATATATGACTGTACTGGCATTTATGCTGGTGTTAAGTAAAACAGCCAATGCACAAAGTGGCGAAGCTGGCGCACCGAGTATTGCCTACATTGCTTTAGAGCCCGACATTGTAACTAACTATGCTGGCGATAATAGTGAGCGCTTAGGGTTTTTGCGCATTACGATTGAAATGATGCTCGACCAGCCCTCTATGATCCCAGATTTAGAACATCACATGCCTTTGCTGAGAGCCACTGCCATTGAAGTGATTGGCGCTCAGCCAGAGCAGAAAGTCAGATCGCTCACCGGCAGAGAAGAAATGCGTCGTCTTATTTTAAAGCGCTTTAGAGACATTATGGTCAAAGAAACCGGCGAAGAGACCGTCAAAGATATTATCTTTACTAAATATCTTCGCCAAGGTGGCTAAAGTTGCTTATGCCAATAAGACGGCGCCCGCTGTCTTATTGTGACGATTATGTTTTGGTTTTAGGCACAAAAATATGCAAACAAAAAGCTAACAAACAGCCAGAAATCAACCCAAAGGTGTGCGCCTGATTAGCCATATCCACAAACAAAATATCGGTATAACCGAGTGCCAACCATATTAATAAGAACACGACAAAACCATTGGGAATACTAATCCCCCAGCGTGGGCGCAGCCAGCCAATCCACCACACAAAACCAAACAGTGCATAAACCACACCCGACATACCACCAAAATTAGGGCCGGAAACCAGCAGTTGCGAAATGTTTGCAAATAGGCTCGAGACCACAAACAGCACAATTAACCAAAAGCTACCAAATACGCGCTCTAACTGGCTGCCAAATATCCACCACCAAATCAGATTAAATACAATGTGTGTGACTGAAAAGTGAAGGAAGTTCGGCCCAAATAGTCGCCACCACTGATGAGTCTGTGACATCTGCTCAAAGTATTGAATGCTTAAAAGACCTCTGAAAAAATCAAAGTAACCCGCCATGCTTCCGATATACACCGCTACACTAATGATCAGCACCACCACTGTAAAAGGCGTTTTGAGAATGTCTTGAAGGCTCGGCATGGTGTCTTTGCCAAGCATGCTTTGTTTGCTACTCGATACCTCACCGGTTTGCCAAGCCGCCTGTTGAAATTTAGGGGCCGATGGCTCCGCCAAAAATTCCTCTGCAATTTTCATTGCCGTATCTTTTTGACTCTGATCTTCTAGGCCGAGTTGAAAGGCGGTTCCTTGTTCAACTTTAACGGCATTAACCTTACACGCTATGCCTTGTCCTCTAAGGTAAGCCGCAAGCAGTTGCGCGCCCTGCTCCTGAGAAAACCGAATAAATGGGATAAAATCGGTCACCCAAATTATTCCGCTTGGCCGGTGTTGAATTCGTAAACACCTCGCCATGCTTCAAAGCCACCGTCCATGCTATACACCTCTTCAAAGCCCTGATGCAGCATATACTGGGCTGCCTGCTGCGAACTGATGCCGTGGTAACAACAAACCACTACCGGTACCTTAAAGTCATTGTCTTGCATAAATTGCTGAATGCTGGCGTTAGTAAGATGAAAGGCGCCGGGTATGTGGCCTAATGCGAAAGACTGCTCGTCGCGAATATCAACAATTTTAATTTCGTTGTTGTCTAAGCGGGCTTTCGTTTGCTCAGCAGAAATGTGTCCAAACTGTTCCATAATATTCCTATTGATTAGAGACAAATCTGCCACCGCGGACAATGCTATTGTGTGAACGCTGTGGCAGATTTAGACTGTTTAGCTCGCCCAATTTAGCAATACTTTACCCGACTGGCCTGAACCCATTATTTCAAATCCTTTTTGAAAGTCATCCACCGGCATTTGATGAGTAATGATTGGACTCAAATCCAAGCCACTTTGCAACAAACTAACCATCTTATACCATGTTTCGAACATTTCCCGCCCGTAGATACCCTTAATTGTTAGCCCTTTGAAAATCACTTTATTCCAATCTATAGATACATCCCTTGGCGGAATGCCCAACATGGCAACTTTGCCGCCATGATTCATTTTGTCGAGCATGTCTCTGAAAGCTGAGGGAACACCCGACATTTCAAGCGCCACGTCAAAACCTTCGGTCATACCAAGGCTGTCCATAACATCTTTTAAGTTTTCAGAGTTAACGTTTACAGCCCGCGTCACACCCATCTTTCTGGCCAAATCCAAGCGGTATTCATTGACGTCGGTGATCACCACGTGCCGAGCGCCTACATGCCTTGCAACCGCTGCCGCCATAATGCCGATTGGCCCTGCACCAGTAACCAATACATCTTCACCTACCAAGTCAAACGACAGGGCGGTGTGCACCGCGTTGCCAAAGGGGTCAAAAATAGCAGCCATGTCATCGCTGATATTGGCAGGGATTTTAAACGCGTTAAATGCCGGTATCACCAAAAACTCAGCAAACGCACCCTGACGATTGACGCCAACACCGGTTGTATTGCGGCACAAATGACGGCGTCCAGCGCGACAGTTTCGACAGTGCCCGCAGGTTATGTGGCCTTCACCGCTGACTCTATCGCCAATTTTAAAACCGGCCACTTCACTGCCAATTTCAACGACTTGACCTACATATTCATGGCCAACTACCATGGGCACGGGAATGGTGTTTTGCGACCATTCATCCCAATTGTAGATGTGCATATCGGTGCCGCAAATCGCAGTCTTACGAATTTTGATCATAAGATCGTTAGGGCCCATTTCAGGTAGGGGGTTATCAACCATCCAAATCCCAGGCTGACGCTCTTGTTTTGCTAAAGTTTTCATGCAATTACTCCCATTTCACGACCCACCTCAATAAATGCTTCTACCGCGGTGTCAATTTGCGCAATAGAATGCGCTGCAGACATCTGCGTACGAATTCTCGCCTTGCCTTTAGGCACGACCGGAAAGGAGAAACCCACTACATATATGCCTTTTTCAAGCATTTTATCAGCCATTGCGCTGGCAATTTTTGCATCACCTAACATTACAGGGATGATCGCATGGTCTTTGCCCGACAGAGTAAAACCGGCATCTTCCATACGCGTTCGAAAATGCATAGCATTTGCTTTGAGCTTATCGCGTAAGTCTTGACCCTGCTCCATCATCTCAAATACTTTTAGCGATGCAGCCACAATCGGTGGCGCCACAGAGTTCGAAAATAAATATGGACGTGAACGTTGACGTAGCCAGTCGATAACCGCTTTTTTACCTGAAGTAAAACCACCCGACGCGCCGCCTAAAGCCTTACCCAAGGTACCAGTAATAATATCCACTCGACCCATTACATCACAGTACTCATGAGAGCCCTTACCCAATTTACCCACAAAGCCAGTAGCGTGGCAGTCATCGACCATTACCATAGCATCATACTTGTCGGCTAAGTCACATACGCCTTTTAAGTTAGCAATGACACCGTCCATTGAAAATACACCGTCAGTGGCAATAAGCTTAAAGCGCGCACCGTCAGCGCAGGCTTGTTTTAACTGCTCTTCAAGAGCCTGCATATTATTGCTGTCGTAGCGATAGCGTTTGGCTTTTGATAAGCGCACACCATCAATAATACTGGCATGGTTAAGCGAATCGGAAATCACTGCATCCTCGGCAGATAAAATGGTTTCAAATAAACCGCCATTAGCATCAAAGCATGAGGGATATAAAATTGTTTCATCCATACCCAAAAAGCCACTGATCTTCTTTTCGAGCTGTTTATGGATATCTTGGGTGCCGCAAATAAAGCGCACTGAAGCGACGCCAAAACCGTGGCTGTCTAGTCCGTCTTTCGCCGCTGCGATCAAACTTGGGTGATTGGCCAAACCCAAATAGTTGTTTGCGCAAAAATTGAGTACTTGCTGGCCTGACTCTACCTCAATGTTGGAAAACTGTTGAGAAGTGATCACGCGTTCTGTCTTATATAAGCCCTGCTCTCGGGTTTCTTCTAACTGAGCGTTGAGGTGGTCAACAAATGCTTGCGACATGCTGTGCATCCTTATAAGGAAAATATGTGGTGGATTCTAACGAACAAATGCCTAGCTGCAAATGTTTGTCATAAAATAGTTTTAAGAAGGCGCGCTTGCTTTACGTGAAAAGATTGACACCTTATACCGCAGTTGAGCCCATCGAAGTATAAATTAACGCTGTTGAAGAAAAATTAGTGGCTCGTAAGTAATACGTTTAACACATGATATGCATTATTCTAGCGAGCGCGGAGTCTGATTTTTTGCTATCTTACTCGACCATAAAATAACAATAAATGTTTACAAGCAGGACTTTCAGCAATGAGTATTGACGTACAAACCGCACCTAATCAGGTGAGTTTATTGCGCAGTGACTTAGGACAACGCTTAAACCTCGGTCTAAAACACTTCGATGTGGATTATCTTGAAGGTAAAAAAGCCATTACCCAAACTGCCGAAGGACGCGATACCGTGTACTTTTTTACCCATCGCGATAAAACCTTAGTATTGAGGCATTATTGCCGCGGGGGCTTATATGCAAAAGCCAATAAAGATCGCTTTTTATACACCGGCATATACAAAACGCGAGGTTTCCAAGAGCTCGAAATTTTAGATTACTTGCAGCTTCACAATATCGGCGCACCAAAACCGGTGGCGGCCAGAATTTCGCGTAAAGGCATGTTCTATCGCGCTGACATTATTACCGAAGCAGTAAGCGATTCACAAGAACTCCACGAAATGCTCAAACTTCACGAGATTGACGACAGCCTGTGGATGGAGATTGGCAGGGCATTAGGACGTTTGCATCAATTAAATATTCGCCATGACGACATTAATGTGAAAAACATTCTGGTGCGCAAAGGCAGTGAAGTGGTCATCATCGATTTTGATAAGTGCAAAAAGCAAGATATTGGGAATTGGCAGTCGGCTAATCTAGCGCGTTTTTATCGCTCTTTAATCAAGCAAAGCGGCAAATTTACACCCTATCATTTTGTGCAATCAAACTGGGAGTCGGTGCTGGCTGGATATGCTGAAATCATTCCGTAAACGGTAATTTTGCTTAAAATGCGTACTGTGCTTTTAAATACAGTAGCGCATCGACTTCATCATCACGAACGTCAAACTCTCGATTTGCAATACTGCCACCGGCTTTGAGCAACCAATTCCCATAGGGTCGTTGATAAAAGCCGGATAATTCAAGTACATCCTCAGATGCGGCGCCAGTCAATACCGGGGGAGGAAGCTGACCATCGGGGTTTAGTTCGGCAGAGCGTATATACATCTCGGCAATCGCGCCGTCGTCAAAGC
The DNA here is from genome assembly GCF_041380235.1 of Glaciecola sp. SC05. Taxonomy (NCBI): domain Bacteria; kingdom Pseudomonadati; phylum Pseudomonadota; class Gammaproteobacteria; order Alteromonadales; family Alteromonadaceae; genus Glaciecola; species Glaciecola sp. SC05. The sequence goes on along the minus strand of NZ_JBGIYY010000024.1, from coordinate 19,804 downwards.
GAATATTTGCTCCTAATGTAATTTGTTTCGCATCTGAATCAAATGTACTGCCCATGCTACGGTTATACATACGATAACCACTAGTATACAAAGCGTCTTCGTAAAAACAATTATTCACGGTGCTATTATCTGAGCCACAAGCAATACCAGTGTCACTGGTCTCAATAAAAACTTTTGTCGAATCTATATAGGTTGAGAAACCGATTAGCTTGGCGTTATCGGTAATGGTGTAGGTATTTTGTGAATCTTCACCGATACGCTGCGCGTAGATAGTCATAGGGCGCGACAACAGATTAAAAGTATAAGTGAAATCAAATCCAGCTAGATGATTCCCGAGTTGATTGCGCTGTTCGTCTGTGCAAGAAGGCCGGCCAACACATTCACTTTGCAGTGTGAGCACATCCCAAAAATCGCCGATGTTGCCATCTTGCCCTTCACCGCCCCACATTGCAGACCATGACAAGCCAAACTCAAAGCCCTTAAACGGACGCATAGTAAAGCGAGAAATAAACAGATTGGTATCTGGCACCGCTCGGTCTTCTTCCATCTGCCCTAATTGCGTCGTGAAGTACCATGGGCCTATCCATGCAAGCATTGGGCTATTTGATTCGGTGGTCACTGAGCGAGAAAATGCGAGGGACTTCAAGGGGCGAGTGTTGTTCGAGAGTATTAAACTTGAAGACTGCCCCGGTCCCCAAAACTGATCGAGAGAACCAACACGTAGATTCCAATCGCCAAATTGATATGCCAAAAACGAGTTATCGAAATTACTTCGCCCACCAGAGGCATAATTTACCGCAAGCTGACCAGACCAACGCTGGTGGTAAAATTCACTGGTCAAGGTCAGTTTAGCAGTCTCTTCGGCGCCGTCATCTAAACTCCGAAAACGCACATCATCGGTGGCACCCTGCAAGGTGGCGAACTGTCGATATTCTTGACGCTTTTGGATTGCTAAGTAATGACTTAAGCGCGCTAGAGCCTGAGCTGGCATGGGCGCCATACCTTCGCCACTTAGCATCGTTATTTGCTCAGCTATACCTTTCCACGGGATCGGGTAAGTAGTAACCGCAGAGTTTAGGTATCCCCATTCGGCGAGGGTTTGCACGTCGTAATGCAGTTGTTTGTCTTGGGTACCGATCCACGGCGAGCCTATTGCCTTTGACGAACAAATAGCAAGGACACAAAAAGCAGCAGCAATGAGTACTTTCAAACGAATAACCTTAAGACCTAAAAGCTGAAAAACTAACAACGCAATGCGTTGAATTAGCAGGTGATAATAACGGATTTTACCTCTTTGGACTATTTTTATTGCGGCCTTTAATCAGGATTACCCGAATAAACCCTCGCTTTTTCGATTAGGTTTACTTTATGGCCGAGTCATTCGCCGGTGTTGGCTAAGCTAGCGCTTATTCACGATAAAGCTATTCATCTTGCGCTTGGGTGGCTTTAGATTTAATTTGCAAATCACCATTAAACTTCGTTATGGTGTCGGGCACCAATAGGTACCGAACATAAGGTCTTTTTTGAGAATGACATTTAACGCGGCAAACAACAAAGCGATTTACCCCGGTACTTTCGATCCGATTACAAACGGTCATGCAGATTTAATTGAGCGCGCTGCCAATATGTTCTCTCAGGTGATTGTGGCAATTGCAGCAAATCCAAGTAAACAGCCCTTGTTTTCGCTCGCCGAACGTGTCGATATGATCAGTAAAGTGACGGCGCATTTACCGAATGTAACGGTGAAAGGATTTACTGGATTGTTGGCGGAGTACGCCAGGCAAGAAGGTTCGAATATTTTGATCAGAGGTCTACGTGCAGTATCTGATTTTGAATATGAATTTCAGCTAGCGAATATGAATCGGCGCCTAAACCCCGACTTAGAAAGTGTGTTTTTAACACCGTCTGAAGAAAACTCTTTCATATCATCTACCTTGGTTAAAGAGGTCGCGATGCACAACGGTAACGTATCTGAGTTTTGTCATCCAGTGGTATTAAATGCCTTGACGGCGCGCCTCAAACAGCAAAAACAAAACGCACCAACTTAAATCAACCGTTCAATGTCGTTAGACACATCAGCATCGCTAAGATTGCTGATGTGCGAAACACTACTTTTGGCATTTGATACAAAAAAACGTGTTGCGTTGGCCTATTACTTTATTTCGAATCGGTGTATTACACACATCACATGGCTCACCAGTGCGACCATACACATTTAGATGCTGTGCAAAATAGCCTGGATTACCGTCGGCTTGCGCAAAGTCGCGTAAAGTCGTTCCGCCCTGCTCTATCGCCTTTGCCAATACAATTTTAATATTGTCGGTCAGCGTTGCATATCTTGCTTTACTGACCTTTCCCGCGGCTCGCCGTGGATCGATACCCGAACGAAACAAAGATTCGTTCGCGTAAATATTACCGACCCCTACTACAACCGAATTATCCATAATAAAGGCTTTTACCGGTACTTGCCGCCCGCGCGACATATCGAACATGCGCTCTGGCCCAAAGGCATCGGTGAGCGGCTCTGGTCCTAATCTTCTTAGCAGCATTAAAGGTTCGTCGTTAAGCCCTTGCCACAAACAACTGCCAAATCTGCGAGCGTCGTTGAGCACTAACTTTTTGCCCGAATTTAATTCAATCTCAAGATGATCGTGCTTTTTACGCGCAAGATCAGCGTCTACCACACGCATTTTACCCGACATACCCAGATGCAAAACTAAGGCGCCTACATCGGTATTTACAAATAAATACTTTGCGCGACGCGTAACGCTGAGCACTGTTTTTCCTTGAGCCAGATGAACGTCATCAGGAATTGGCCAACGCATTTGTTTTTGATACACATGTATTTTTTTGATGCTTTGCCCTTCAAGATATGGGGCAATGCCCAAACGGGTCACTTCGACTTCAGGTAACTCTGGCATAGTATTAGGTATCGCTTGTATAAATTATTGGCGCTCAGGGGGCAACAGTTGATTAAGATTAGGAAAATCTAGCAGGTAAAGATCACCATCGTAGATCACATAAGCGGTGTTTTCAGACTGCAACAAGCCAAGTACTTTGGCGTTTTTTTGCCCTGCAACCCAAATGCTGACAATATACTCAGGTGAGGCCGTGACCTCCGCGGGTAAAAAACTGCTCGACGGTCTTAATGAAGCGCGCTGCCACTGGTTAACTAAGGCATCAATGTCTTCACTTTGCATATTGGGAATATCATCTGCACTTGGCGCACTTACTCGCCAACCGGTTCCTATGCGTTCAAAGTTGAGCTGATTGATTTGCATGCTGAGAATAAATTCAGTATCTGCTACCACTGCCTGCACGCCACTTTCGTTGCTAGGAAACAATCGATCATAATTAAAAATGGCAATTAGAATCAGCATAGAAAATATTAAAACATTATTCCAAGCCTTTTGTGACAGCCTTAGCATCTCCCCACCTTTTTATTCAATGGCATAGTAAAACAATATATTAGCGCATATAGACAACAAGGGTCTATGTATCATCTTGCGCTGAGGAATTAATAGCTACATGAAAGGTCGTATCGCTAAAAGCAAAAAACTCAGCCAAAGCTGAGTTTTAATGGAGACATTATCCGCTCAATTACTTGAGCGAAGACCTTAATAGGTCTTACTTGATTTTCGCTTCCTTGAACATAACGTGTTGGCGAATTTTAGGATCGTATTTTTTGATCTCCATTTTGCCAGGCATATTACGCTTGTTCTTGTCTGTGGTGTAGTAAAAACCAGTTCCAGCAGATGATACTAATTTGATTTTATCACGCATGATAACTTTCCTTAAAAGAGGCCTTAGAAAAGGTCTTAGATTTTCTCACCACGGGCACGGATGTCAGTTAATACTGCATCAATTCCCTTCTTATCGATAATACGCATACCTTTAGCGGTAAGACGTAACTTAACAAACCGATTTTCGCTTTCAACCCAAAAACGGTGTGTATGTAGGTTTGGTAAAAAACGACGACGCGTCGCGTTTCTAGCGTGAGAGCGGTTGTTACCCACTGCAGGACGCTTACCTGTAACTGCACATATTTTAGACATGTTTGTCTCCAAAACAACTTGTTTGCCGTTTAACTACAGCAAAGCAAATTGCTGTGTAACGCGATTAATTAAGAGGGCGCATTTTATACAGTAACCACCTTAAAAATACAACTAAAAATCACCTTAAAGGGGATCTTTTTGTGTATTGAAGGGCTTTTGGCTAAAATCGCGTTGAATTTTAACACGCTTATGCATCTACAGCGCTAATAAATATCTCGTCATCTTGCAATATTTCTCACAGCAAACCTCGTTGTGCAAATGACACCGCATTGCCATCACCAATCACAAAATGATCGAGTACCATGACGTCAACTAAGGCCATCGCTTGTTTAATTTTTTGTGTAATGTTGATATCAGACTGACTTGGCTCAGGACGTCCGCTAGGATGGTTGTGGGCTAAAATTACCGCTGCAGCGTTGTCATCCATAGCTTGTTTGACCAACTCTCTTGGGTAGACTGCTGCGCTATTAATAGTGCCTTGAAACATCTCTCGGTAAGCAATTAGCTGATGCTGCGAATCAAGCATTAACATGGAAAACACCTCACGCTGCTTATCACGCAGCTGAGAAATTAGATAAGACGAAGCATCATCGGCATGCAAAAAACTGCGCTCACGTACCATCAACTCAGTTAAATTCCGCTTTTGTAACTCGATACTGGCTTGCAACATTGCATATTTTGCGGCACCAAAACCGGCAGTTGCGAGCAGCTTGCGGCGAGGCGCCTGTAACAACGCTCTAAGCGAACCGTGAGTTTGCAAGGCCGCAGTAGCAAGCTGCACTGCATTTTGCCCTTTGAGGCCCGTTTGCAAAAAAATGGCCAACAGTTCAGCGTCACTTAGGGTATGCGCACCAAAATGAAGAAGCTTTTCTCTGGGGCGCTCTTGTTCCGGCCAGTCTAATATTTTCATGTTCCCATCCTTGGATAACAATGTTTTAATAACAGCACAGATATATGTCAACAACGCGAATGTATCTGCAAACGTATGACCCTATTTTGTACCCGATTAGGACCAATATGCAACTTGAACAAAAGAATGTATTAGTAGGTATTAGTGGCGGTATTGCTGCTTACAAAACACCCGATTTGGTGCGCAAACTCAAAGCGCAAGGCGCCAATGTTAGGGTCGTATTAACGGCATCGGCTACCCATTTTGTATCGAGTCTATCTTTGCAGGCAGTGTCTGGAGAAAAGGTAAGCAGCCATTTGCTCGATGAAGATGCTGAAGCCGGCATGGGTCATATCGAACTCGCACGTTGGGCGGATATTTTTGTAATTGCACCTGCCACAGCAAACTGTATGGCAAAGTTGGCCCATGGTCTTGCGGATGACTTATTATCTACCTTAGCGCTGGCAACACCAGCGCCGATTTTAATTGCGCCAGCCATGAATCAACAAATGTGGGCAGCCCAAGCTACCTTAGCAAACTTACAGACATTGCTCGATCGCGGCGTAGTCCAACTAGGCCCAGCAGCAGGCGAACAAGCCTGTGGTGATGTGGGTTATGGTCGCATGCTGGAGCCAGAAGAAATTGTAGAGGCTATTTGTAGCTTTGTTGCGATCAATATGGAGTCTGCTGGCTCTCCTAAGCCTTTCGCCGGTAAACGTATCATGATCACCGCAGGCCCCACTCGCGAGGCGATCGATCCAGTAAGATATATCTCTAATCACAGCTCAGGGAAAATGGGCTTTGCAATCGCTAGAGCAGCGCAATCATTAGGTGCAAAAGTGACCTTAATCGCAGGGCCAGTCAACCAAGATACACCTGTAAATATAACCCGTCATGACGTGGTAAGTGCGCAAGATATGCTTGACGCGGTTGAACAAGACATTGCGACTCAAGATATTTTTATTGCATGCGCGGCTGTGGCCGATTACCGTATTGCAAGTGAGAATACGCACAAATTAAAAAAGCACGGGGCTGAACTTTCACTTACATTTATGCAAAACCCTGATATTCTTAAGACCGTTGCGCAAAGAGATAATCCCCCGTTTACCGTCGGATTTGCTGCTGAAACTCACGATGTAGAAGCCTACGCACGCGCAAAACTAGAAAAAAAACAGCTTAATATGATTGCTGCAAATGATGTGTCGGTGCCTGGCCTAGGCTTTAATTCCGATCGAAATGCATTAATCGTAATTACAAAAGAACATACTCAGAAACTAGCACCGGCTAGTAAGAACTCACTCGCACTTGAGCTACTAACGGTTGTGCATGCTGAGTATACCCGAACACAGAATAAGTAAGATGAAAACAAAATGCCTGCAGCGAAAAAACCAAATAGAAAAGCACAGATTTTGCAATCATTGGCTGGAATGCTTGAAACGCATCACGGCCAGCGCATTACGACCGCAAAACTAGCAGAAGAAGTTGGCGTATCAGAAGCCGCTCTTTATCGACACTTTCCCTCTAAGGCGAGAATGTTCGAAGGGCTAATCGAATTTATTGAAGAAACCTTGTTTTCGCGCATCAATAAAATTATTAGCGAAGAAAAAGACGCCGCTAATCGCTGTCAGTTGATATTGCATCTACTATTGGGTTTTGCAGAAAAAAACCCGGGCATAACACGTATTTTGAACGGTGATGCCTTAATGGGAGAGCAAGAAAGATTGCGCGAACGCATTGCACAACTGTTTGATCGTCTTGAAGTGCAGTTAAAGCAAGTTTTACGTGAGCGAAAACTCCGCGAATCTAAGTCTTTGCAGGTAGACGAAGCATTAGTCGCCAATATGTTAATTTGTTTTGTTGACGGAAAAATTAACCAATACGTTCGCAGTCAGTTTCAACGCCGTCCGACTCAGCAGTTTAATGAGCACTGGGCGCATATCAAAGCCTCTTATTTGTAGCTTAATTTAAGCTAGCTTGGCTAGCTATGCTAATTTGCTGTTGAGCCATCTACTAAAGACGCCGGTAAATCAAATTATCGGCGTTTTGCTATGTAGGCAATAGCGTCTTAATTTGCCTCTCAGTTAAAAAGAACCCGCTAATGTGTTGATCAAATACAGATAACGGTTCAGCCCAGCCCTTGAGCTCTTGCCATAATCAACAACATACGTTATAAGAACATATATTCTCAATATATTAGACTGCTTTTACATGCCACAACAACCCAAATATCAACTAGAGCGTGTACTAGAACGAGCCTTACCACTGGTGATTAAGCAAGGATATCGCGGTTGCTCTATGGCGAATCTAATTGCAAAAACGCAGTTTAATCGACGTGCCTTCTATATGCACTTTAACAATAAAGAAGACTTCTTCGAGGCACTACTCAATCATTATTTACAAGCGCATTTACTGCCACTAAATCAATATTTACATGAGTCTGAAAACGCGCAAACTTGTATTCAGGAATACTTTAAACGTTATCAGCAGTTAATTCATACAAAAGGCTGCCTGCTTACCAAGCTCATCATCGAGATGGGCAGTGAAAACAGCGCAATCCAACATCACGCTCGCTGGTTTTACGATCAGCTACAGTTGGAGTTTATTGGTCTATTAGAGCGTGCACAGCAACATCGACTAATACCAATGACCATCAAAGTTGAACAGCAGGCTTTAAAATTAACCTGCCTAGCGCAAGGTTTTGCTGTGTCTAATCATATCGTGCAGGGCAATGAAGACGTTTCGCTTTTGATTGAATCTATATTTGACCTATCTGCGTAAACAAACCATGGACATTAGCCAAGCGCGCTAATGCTAATAGATAAAGAGACAGCGATGCGGCTACTAATATTAGTTATGATAATGGGAGTGTTTAGCTGCACCTCGAGCTCTGTTAAGCCTGTTTCAAATAATAAGGCGCATCATACCGAAGGTGGTTTTCGAAATTTATACATAGAAGATAGCGAAAAAAGCTTTTTCGACTTCTTAAGAATGCGCTTTTTAGGTGAAGATGACTGGGCCGATCACGCACAATTTGCCGATGATGTTCCTATCCAAGACGTGGATATAGACGCCTTACTGACTCATGAAGATGGACTGCAGGTGACGTGGCTCGGTCACTCTATGTTTTTATTGCAGTACGAGGGATTAGCAATATTGACTGACCCTATTTTCACCGATCGAGCTTCACCGATACCTTTTGCTGGACCAAAACGCTATGTACGCCATGCCATGGATTATGCCGACTTACCTCACATCGACATTGTTATCATAAGTCATAATCACTATGACCACCTAGACACCGAAACCTTAGAGCGTTTAGCGCTAAAGTCCGCTGAACAGTCGGATCCAATAAGGTTTTATATTCCCCTCGGTTTAATTCCCATTCTCTCAGATAGTGGAGTACAGGAGCAAAACATCCATGAGATGGACTGGTGGGACACCTCAGAGCATGCCAAGCGATATAAAATTCATGCACTGCCGAGCCAACATTGGTCTGCGAGAGGCACCTCAGATAGACGCGAAACACTGTGGTCAAGTTGGGCTATTGAGATTAACCAACGCAAAATTTGGTTTGCCGGAGATACCGGTTACAACGATGTGCAGTTCAAGCAAATTGGACGATATTTAGAGAAAGTTGATTTAGCCATTATTCCGATTGGCGCCTATGAGCCGCGGTGGTTCATGCAGCAATATCACGTCAATCCTGAGGAAGCCTTACAAGTGCATAAAGATGTCAACAGTCAGTATTCTATTGGCATGCATTGGGGTACATTCCCGATGACTGCAGAAATGCCATTGGCGCCGGTAAATGAACTGCGTCTGCAAAGCGCAAGATACGACATTGATAAAGAAGAGTTTGATATTATGGCAATTGGTGAAAGCCGAACCTTGAAATTTGAATAATTCGCCTTACTTATGGGCTATCTGTATCCGGCTAGCAAATCAAGCGTTAGCATATTATTATTGTGGAAAGTATGAGTAATCAACAGGCTATTTATCGCATTCAATTTATCAGTAGCGGTGAGCGTTACGAACTGTATGTACGTGAATTGGTATCGAGCCAGGTATTTGGCTTTGTAGAAATTGCCGATTTTGTATGGGATAAACATACTGAATTGGTGCTTGATCCGACTCATGAAAAACTCAAAGATGAATTTTCGAAAGTGAAACGAACCTATATTCCGATGCACAACGTGCTTCGAATTGACTTAGTAGAGAAACAGGGCAGCGCCAAAATAAGCCAGCTGTCTGAAAAGGTGACCGCGCTTCATTCACCTATTTATACGCCAAAAAAGTAAAGTTTTATATTGGCGTGACCATAAAATAATAACGACAGGTAGAGACGATGAAAAGATGGTTGACGCTAATATTACTTACCTTAACAAGCAGTTTGGCATTCTCACAGCAAGCTGAAAATGAGAGCTCTAAAACCCTAAACACTTTGCTCGACTCTATTTGGCAATATGAAGTCTCTCAATTTCCTAGTCTGGCTCGCTCTGAAGGTAAAACTCCGTCTTCAAGCCTTACCGATATTAGCATGCCGGCAATGCAGGCTCGCTTTGATACCTTTAGTGAATATCTAGCGCAATTGAAGCAAATTGATATGGGCAGCTTGAGCGATGCCGAGCAAATTAGCTATTTAATGCAAGAATATCGTCTACGCAATTATGTGGATAACTTTGCCTTCAAAGAGTACCGAGTACCAATCACCTCTGAATATGGTTTCCATAGCAGCCTTGGACGCATTCCTGAAAATACAAGACTCAATACTGCTGAGGACCTTACTCGCTACTTTGACTTACTCGACGCCATCCCAGAAAACATGCGTTTAAACATGCAGTACATGAAAGAAGGACTATCGGTAGGGCATTCACAACCACAAGTGGTATTGATTGGATATGAAGACACGATCACGCCTTATACTGTTGAGAATATTCAAGAACATCCATTCTATGCCCCAATAGCTAAGGCTAAAGAAGGTTTAGTCAGTGATGAGCAACGCGCCAATGCCGAACAAAAAGTCAAAGCGGTGAGAGATACTTACCAAGCCTTCTATGACTTTTTTGTGAACGATTATAAAGTAAATACCAAAACTGATATTGCCGCCACCAACTGGCCTGATGGTGAAGCTTTTTATAATAATCGAATGAAGCACTACACTACTACCGATTTAAGCGCTAAAGAAATTCATGATATTGGTTTAAGCGAAGTTGCTCGCATTCGAGCCGAAATGCAAACCATTGTGGATGACCTAGAATTTGATGGCGACATCAACGCTTTTATCCAGTTTCTTCGTACTGACGAGCGCTTTTATGCGAAAAGCGCTAAAGAGCTTATCATGGTGGCCTCGTACATCTCAAAGCAAATGGATGCGCGCCTGCCACAGTTATTTTATAAAATGCCGCGTATTCCCTATGGCGTCGCGCCGGTACCCGACAGCATTGCTCCTAAATACACTACCGGTCGCTATATCTCGCCGCGCAGCGATGACCAGCCTGGCTACTATTGGGTCAATACCTATGCACTAGATAAACGTCCACTTTACGCCCTTCCAGCTTTAACGCTGCACGAGGCAGTGCCAGGTCATCACTTCCAAATTTCTTTGGCAGCAGAGCTTGAAGGCTTACCAAACGTGCGCCGCAAAACTTATATTTCAGCCTTTGGCGAAGGCTGGGGTTTGTATTCAGAGTTTTTGGGCTTAGAAGTGGGTATTTATGAAGACCCATATGATAATTTTGGGCGTCTAAGCTATGAAATGTGGCGCGCCTGTCGGCTCGTCGTGGATACCGGCATGCATGTATTTGGCTGGAGTCGTGACAAAGCCATGAACTACATGCTTGAAAATACCGCACTCAGCGAGCACAACGTACGCACTGAAATTGATCGCTACATCTCCTGGCCAGCACAAGCGCTGTCTTATAAAATCGGGGAAATAAAAATCAAAGAATTACGCAAAAGAGCTGAAGACGCACTCGGCGATAAGTTTGATTTACGCGCCTTTCATGATGCTGTACTCGCGCACGGCTCAGTACCACTATTTATATTAGAGCGTAATATCGACGACTTTATTGCTAGCGAGCAAGCAAAATCATAGGGCTCGGTATTTAAGCACCGACATTTTCGTTATTACGCATTACTTACTTTAACCATATCCACCATAATTGCTTGATGCTGACCATGATAAGCATCAAGCGGCTTATTTTTTAACAAGGACGTTTTCATGAAAAAACTTCTCTTTATCATCGTTATCTTACTGTTAAGTGTGGCATTGATTGGGCCTAAATTTGCCGGAAATACTTTCAATCAAGGATTGGATAATTACATAGCAGCGGTAAACGAAACCGGTGTTTATCAAGCAAGTATTGTTAACCGCGAACAATCATGGTTTTCTACAGTCGCTGATATCCAAGTAATGCTCAAATTTCAGGGTTTAGCTGGTGCCTCGCAGTTACCTGAATGGAAAATCAACTTACAAGCGCAAGCTCAGCATGGGCCGGTATTGACTAAAAACGGTATGGGCTTGGGATGGTTAGACTGGGCCGTCACCCTTGTAGTAGATGAACTGCCACCCTCACTTAAGGTGCTAGAAGATGGCCCCGTATACCAGGCACTTGGTAAAATGGGCTTATTTGGTGGTACCAGCTATCAAGATCGCATCGCAGCGATGACCTATACCGACGAATCAATCAACCTGACTGCGTCGACAGAAGGCTGGCAAGGCAAGGGTTACTTGTCGGATGATTCAGTGATATATGCAGGCGGTCCGGGCAACATACGTATGAATTTGCCGAATGTATACCGTTTTGAGCTGAATGATTTGGCTGTTTCTTTTGATGCGCAAAGCTCTATCACTGAGATGATCAAAGGCAGCTTTTATGACGGCGCTGCATTAATGACGCTTAAAGAAGTGAAAATTGAAAATTTGATCGACAATACAAATTCGCTACTCGAGCAGCTGTCTTTAAGCAGCACCATCGATTTTGATCAAGATGCAGGCTTAGCCGATTCTAGCCTAGAAGTGAAGCTAGCAACACTGACTACAGCAGATTTCACTTTAAGCGATGCAAATATGGTGATGGAGGTAAATAACTTGCACGAACCATTCTTTATGGCATACCAGCAGATGAATAAAGACATTATGCAGACGCCACAACGCGCCCAAGAAATCATGCAACAAACCATACAAACCCACCTTTTAGGTCAGCTTCAAGTTGAGCCTGAGCTGAACGTTAGCAAACTTAATGCCGTGCTAAACAACGGCAACATAGAGCTCACATCGAGCAACAAACTTGCAGGTGTTAATAGCTTACCGGACACCATGGAAAATAATGATTTTTGGGTTCAGCATATGCAGTCTACTACGCAACTAAACATAGATGATAGTGCAGCCAAATTTATTGCCGCCATGGTAGTTAAACAGCAGCTTGCCGGCAACCCACAAATTGCAGAGATGGATCCTATTGAACTAGAGCAACTCATCGCACAGCAAAGTGAAATGACTTTAGATGGCTTGCTGCAGCAGGGCTTATTTACAGAAACAGAAAATGGCTACAGCATGTCATTTACTTTGCAAGACGGCAAAGCAACTTTAAACAACAGCGCCATACCGCTACCGATGTAATTGTATTTACTTGATAGTCAAAAAATTATCAAATAATAGACACTATTACCCATAAATACGCTAAGCCACTATTTTTTAGTAGATATAAAACCAGCCTACGTGCTGGTTTTGTGTTTTAGCAATATCCAAAAGCTAGGTAAACGAAGTCTAAGATAAGTGCTCGTAAAACCTAGCCAATACATATTACCTCGTAACAAGCCTTATAAAGCGGATGCTGATCAGCATCCTAATACTCTGTTTATGTGCTGATTAATAAGAACATCCATGTTCCGTTATCTTTTATATTAAGACCTCCTTTCAACAATAATCCTTGTTAAATAAATCACTTAAGCTCGTTTAGCCTTATAAATTTGAGAAACGGTTGATCACTTAAACAAAGTATTTATACTGTACATATATACAGTATTTTAGAGTGTCATATGAATCCACTTTTACACGAACTAGAAAGTAAGCAATGGATATGGACAGCTGCAAAAGCCAAGCAAACATCTGCACAAAGCACGCGACTCGAAACCGGTTATGAGGCCTTAGATAAAGCATTATCAGGTGGTTTTCCAAGCGCTGGCATGATCCATATCAACAGCTACTTAGGCTGTGGCGAGCTGCGCTTAATGCTGGAAGTACTGCAAAAAAAAATCAGCCGCACTCGTGATAAACTCTGGATATTTATTGCACCACCGTTTCAATTAAATGCAGAGTTTTTGTTAAGCGAAAATATATCCTTAGAACAACTGGTAGTCATTTATCCCGATACTGACGACGAAGCACTTTGGAGCGCTGAGCAATGCGCTAAAAGCGGGGTATGTGAAGGCATCTTTATATGGCAAAAAAAGCTCTTACATACACAAATACGTAAACTCGAACTAGCGACTTTGCACGGTGCAAGTCACTGTTTTTGGTTTGACAATAGCGAACACGCCACAAGCAATTTGCCCCTTAGTCTATCGCTATCACTGCGGCGAGAAAACGAGCAACTACAGGTTAAAATTAACAAGCAAAAAGTCGGTTGGGCAAAACCTTCTGTCAGTATAAAGCTTCCTTTTAAGTGTCGCACAGGTCCGGCTTTTCGACCTAAGCCCATACCTATAGGCAGCGTAGTTAATATCCATGCTAAGCGTTAACCGAGCTGATCTAAGATGCAATTTGACACTCGCTCCTTGTGGATTTATCTACACTTTACCCGACTCCAACTAAATGTGATTGAGCACAGTCAAATTAGCGATCCTAAAGTGATCTCCGAGCCCCGCGCAATTTATGAAGTAAAACACAATCAGCTCGTACAAATAAATGCTGCAGCACAGGCTCGCGGCATCCAAATAGGTATGGGCTTGGCTAGTGCAAGTTTGCTTTACCCTGATTTAGCCTTGCATGAATACCGCCCTGAAGTTGAAAACAACACCCTTGAACACTTGGCTAATGCCTTGTATTTACTCACCTCTGATATTGTACTGGCACCGCCTCAAGGCTTAATTTTGCGAGCACAGAATATGCTGTCGCTATACGGTGGGATAAAACCTTACTGGCAAGTCATACAGCAATGCCTAAGCAAGCAAGGTTACGAATACCAAAGTGCAGCGGCTTTTTCTATTCAGGCAGCCAAGCTTATGGCGAAACACGGAACGGGAGTCATCACCGAAGAGCGCAGCACAATCAACGACGCATTACAGATATGTGCGCTGAGCTTATCTGACATCGAGCTAAAAGATCTTGAAAAACTCAAACGCATTGGTATTCATAGCATGGCCGAACTCAATCGTGTGCCTTTATCCGAGCTGGCTAATCGACTTAGTCGCGTATCATTAGATGTGGTGTCAGAGCTACGTGGCCAAGCTCCGTCTCGCGTGAGCTTTTTTAAGCCTTTGAGCCAATACGACGATTATATCGAGCTACTCTACGACATCTCTTTAGCTGACAAGCTCCGACCGGTTATTATCCATGCCCTGAATAAGCTCAGCGATTTTTTATATGTGCGCAATGCGCGATGCTTACAAATACACATCGATTTTTATCAGCGCGAACATGCGCCTCTACCGGTAACCTTTGACAGCGCAATGCCTATTTACCGAAGCGCAGACTGGCTCAGTATTATTGAGCTCAAATTAGAGCAACTGAGTTTTCAATCACCCGTATATGCACTCAAGCTACGTTGCCATCGACACGAAGTGGCTGAACTTACCCATGATGATTTCTTTGCAAGTAAGTCGACACACGTAGCTGCCATGTCTTTGCTTTCTCGCTTAATGAGTAAACTGGGTGAACATAAAATATGCGGCCTCAAATTTGTTGAAGACTTTCGCCCCGAGCAAGGTACGCTCACATCTGCGCATCTCAATACTGTTCATGAAAAAAGCGAGCAGAGCATCTTTGCCGACAGACCAGGCTTATTATTGCGACAACCTCAACCCCTAGACAAAAAGGTAAAAGTACTTAAAGGGCCTGAGCGCATCGTATGCGGTTGGTGGGACGACAACAGTATTAGCCGCGATTATTACATTGGGCAAAGCGAGCAAGGTCAGCAAATATGGATGTTCAAAACGCCTGAGCAACAGTGGTATTTGCATGGCTACTTTGTCTAAACCTATAAATAAAAGTATTCATACGCCCTTTGCTGAGCTTGTTTGTCAGTCAAACTTCTCGTTTTTGTATGGTGCCTCACACCCAGAGGAGTACGTGCGTCAGGCGTATTTTTTAAACTACCAGGCAATTGCCATTACCGATGAATGCTCAATGGCTGGGGTTGTGCGGGCATACACCGAAATTAAAAATAACCATATTCCAATTAAGTTGATTGTTGGCAGTTTATTTAAACTCAATAAGCAAAGCATGGTGTTATTGTGCCCGAATAAACAGGCTTATTCAGAGTGCTGTCGTATCATTACCAATGCTCGAAGGCGCGCAAGCAAGGGTCAATACAGTCTGTCAGAGTGGGACTTAAAAAGTATTAAGCACTGCCTATGTTTGTGGCTTCCTAGCGGGCAATCAGCAGAAGATGAAAAATGGGCTACGTGGTTACAAAAACACTTTAAAGAACGCTTATTCTTAGCTTTAAAAAGATGGCTTACCGCCAACGAAGAAGGCTATCTTGAAGACTGCCAACACCTTGCAGAAAAACATCACCTTGAAATTATCGCAACCTCAGCAGCATGCATGCACGACGCATCTCGCCTAGCCCTGCAGCAGTGCTTACAAGCTATTGAAAACGGCACTACGGTTAAACAACTTGGTCGGCACATGCATGCAAACGCTGAAAGCAGCCTGCGCCCATTAGCTAAACTACAGCAGCTATATCCAAAACAATGGCTAGAGAATGCAGCCACACTTGCAAAGAGCTGCCACTTTAATATGTCGGAGCTCGCCTACCAATACCCTGCAGAAGTGGTCGCAAAAGGGATGACTCCTAGTGAGTATTTACGTTATTTAGTCGAAAAGGGCATTAAGCTTCGGTTTACCGAAGGGCTCAGCGACGACATTCGCAACATTATCGAAAAAGAGTTAACGCTGATTAAAGAGCAATCTTATGAGCACTTTTTTTTAACCATCTATGACATTGTACAGTTTGCAAAAAAGCAAAATATTCTCTATCAAGGCAGAGGCTCAGCCGCCAATTCGGTGGTGTGCTATTGCTTAGAAATTACTGCCGTAGATCCTAGGCAAATTAGCGTACTGTTCGAACGCTTTATTTCAAAAGAACGCAACGAGCCGCCCGATATCGACGTAGATTTTGAACATGAGCGCCGTGAGGAAGTGATTCAGTATATTTACCAAAAATATGGTCGAGAGCGCACCGCACTTGCCGCAACCGTAGTTTGCTATCGCTTTAAAAGTGCTCTGCGAGAGGTGGGTAAGGTGTTTGGCATCAACGCCACCGATTTAGATTTTTTCATTAAGAATGTCAATCGCAGAGACCGAGCCTTGAGCTGGCAATCGCAATTAGGTGAGCTCGGTATAGAGCCAGAATCGGCTTTTGCTACCCGCTTTATCACTCTAGTAGAGCAGCTTATTGGCTTTCCTCGGCATTTATCACAACATGTTGGTGGATTTGTGATTTCATCAGGGCCCTTATACAAATTAGTACCAATAGAAAATGCAGCAATGGCTGATCGTACGGTTATTCAATGGGACAAAGACGACTTAGAGAGTTTGAAACTACTTAAAGTAGATGTATTAGCCTTGGGCATGTTAACCGCTATTCGTAAATGTTTTGATTTGCTTAAGACTCACTACCATCAAGACTGCAGTATCCCCTTTATTACTAAGCTTGGCGATGACCAACAGGTTTTTGCACAAATCCAGCAGGCCGACACGGTTGGTATTTTTCAAATAGAGTCTCGGGCACAAATGTCGATGCTACCAAGATTAAAACCTCGTTGTTATTATGATTTAGTCGTGCAAATAGCCATTGTTAGACCCGGTCCAATACAGGGTGATATGGTGCACCCTTATTTACGCCGCCGTGAAGGTATAGAGCCGGTTAGCTATCCGTCACCCGAAATCGAAGCGGTACTATCAAGAACGATGGGGGTGCCGATATTCCAAGAGCAGGTAATTCAACTAGCTATGGTGGCTGCAGGCTTTAGCGGTGGTGAAGCTGATCAACTGCGAAGAGCAATGGCAAGCTGGAAAAAGAACGGCGCACTACACAAGTTCCGCAGTAAGCTTATCGAAGGCATGACCTCTCGCAATTACAGTGCTCAATACGCTGAACGTTTATTTGAGCAAATATGCGGCTTTGGTGAATATGGCTTTCCTGAATCCCATTCGGCATCGTTTGCAGTATTGGCCTATGTTTCTGCTTGGCTAAAACATTACTATCCGGAAATATTTTACATCGGTTTACTTAATTCTTTGCCTATGGGATTTTACACACCGTCACAAATTGTCCAGGATGCCAAGCATCATCAGATTGAAGTACTTCCGTGTTGCGTGCAAAATTCAGTGCATGATCACAGTTTAGTATACTTACATGGTCAGTATTCAATTCGTTTGGGACTGCGCCTAATTAAAGGTTTAAAACACAGTTCCATTACTGCACTGCTTAAGTATCGCAACCAAAGCAAGCTTGATTCTATACACCAGTTAAGGCAGCTAAACCTGCCTACTTCGTGTGTACAAGCATTGGCAAGCGCTAATGCCTTCGCATGCTTATCAAAAAACCGATTTGAGGCGCGATGGGAACTGATGAATCAAAGCGAAACGCTGCCACTTTTTGCGCAAGCTACACCTGCGATAGACAATGTCGCTTATATTCGTCAACCTAATTTATTTGATGATCTGGTCGAAGACTATTCAAGCACCGGTTTATCTGTCAAGCAGCATCCTATTGCCATGCTGCAAGAAGCTAATTTACTACCAAAATTTATTACCGCTAACGCATTACATCACCTAACTCACAGGAGCCTTGTAACAGTCATTGGCGTCGTAACCTGCAAACAAAGTCCTGGTACCGCAGCAGGAGTGACTTTTATTACCTTAGAGGATCATACTGGGAATACAAATGTCATTATTTGGCAAAATTCTGCACGTGCTCAAAAAAAAGCTTATCTAAATGCTAAAATACTTCAAGTGAATGGGATTTTAGAGCGCGGAGATGGTAATGTGATCCACGTGATCGCTGGAAAATTAGTTGATCAAACGCGGTTATTAACAAAATTAGATTTAAGCTGTCGTGAATTTAGGTAATTCGTTAACATGCTAAAGCCTACCATTTTAATGATTCAACTTAATAAAATACTAATTAAACCGATAACTTATATACTAGGTTTAGAGATCCTCTTTGATAATGAGCAAACTGTTGCCCCAATTGCGTAATGTGTTTTGTATAATTCTACTATTTTTTAGTTTGAATGGTCTCAACGCATCTGCAAATCAGCCTGTTACTTCAAGTGATTTACTTGGAAAAAACACCGTGCTAAAAATTGGGGTGTCTAGCCTAAACCATTATCCTAGCTTTAATTTTCAAAGCCCAACAGACAAGGGCGTAAGTTGGGCGATTTTACAAGCATTTGCCAAACAATATAATTACTCATTTGAGTACATTGTTCTTCCTCCTGTACGCCTGCAAACCGCATTAGAGAGTGGCGCGATTGATTTTGTCTATCCTGACCATCCAAGTTGGACGGCTCATAAGCCAGTTAAAGACAACAACATTTATAGTAAAGCAATCGTTGAAGCCATAAGTGCGACTTTTGTAGACAGCTTTAATCAAGAAATTTTACTGTCGGAAGTAACATCAGTTAGCATACCGTTTGGATATAGCGCCGCGACGTGGATGACACCTATTGAGGAATATGGAATATACTCTATGCCAGCCAGAGACTTAGAGATGGCGTTACATAGTGTAAAGACGGGTACTGCAACTGCTGCTGATGTTGAATACAATGCTGGTCAATATATAATCTCAAATAACCCATCTCTATCGAGTTTAGTCATCAATAAAAACCTTCCAAATTCGCGTGTTACCTATCATCTTTCGACACAAAAACACGTGCTTGTCTTAGAGCAGATAAGCCAGTTTTCGATGGAAAATACACAGTTAATTAAAGATTTGAAAGAAAAGTATGGTTTACAAAAACATCAGGACATTTACACTTCAGTAAACGAGTAACATAAAGCTTTGATAAAAAGCGGAAGCCTCAAACTTCCGCTTTGTTATTGCTTTGTTTTACTCTTCTAGGCCTGCGGCAATAAATTCGGCATATGTGATTTCACCATCACCATCTACGTCGATTTCATTAAACATATTGCTCAGCCCCGAGTGAGCATTCGCCTCTGCTTTTGATATTGAACCACTTTGGTCAACGTCAAGCGCATTAAAGAGATCGTCTGACGCAGTAGCATTTACCGATAAACTAGCCACAAAAATTATGGATAACACACTAGCAATTAACTTAGTTGAGAATGACATATTAGTCTCCTTTCTATCAACGTTTTGAATTGCATCAACAATGATGCTTCATCCTAGCTATTACATTTATTGTGCCAATTAAATTTTCTTATTCTTTATTAGTAACTTAGAGCATCTTTAGAGAAATGCTGCTTACTTCAGTACTAAGATCTGTCTCGTGGTTCATACATAAACAAACACAAACCATCAATGCTCAACCATCCTATTGATTTTTATGGTTTTATGTTGCAATAGAAAAGTCGTTCAAAAGTAACATAACTGAATTGCCAACCCATTTGGCTTCAATATCGATATTCAAGCATGTAATTACAGGCATAAAAAAAGCCCCAGCATAT